>CANDYN010000001.1 GCA_947424985.1 Rickettsiales bacterium
GTTTATTAATATTCCGTAAGCAATATATTTATGGTTTAATATTCTATGGAACCGGTGTATCTGCATTTATTATTATCTCCCAAGCTCCTACATCCATGGGAATTCACGTTCCAAACTTAGGAAGATTTAGCATTATATATTCTCCTTTTGTCTTGGAATTTATTTGTGGTGCATTGTATTGTTATTTTATCAAACACAAAAATAAGACTGTTTTATTTGCACTTGGTATAATGCTTGCTTATTTATATTATATAAATCTTGCTATGATGATTTGTATACTTGGGACAATTTCGTTGTTTGAAGTGTTAAAGTTATATGAGAAATATTTCAAATTTCCTAAAGTTTTGGTTTTAATTGGAGATGCTTCTTATACGCTTTATTTAACACACGTTCTTGTTCTGAATACGGTGAGAGTTATTTTTGATAAGATTGGCTTCTTTAACAGTTTCTTTAACAAAATGCCTAATGCGATATGGATGACCATTATGTTTACCGCTCCAATTTTATTTGCAGTTTTGCATTATAAGATTGTTGAGGTAAGAACAAAAGAATTTTTACTTAGAAATTTTAACAAAATCCGCATATATATCAGCTGATTTACAACTGAGATGCACAGACTGCTTAGGGAAATTTTTATCATAATAAGTCGCAATTGGAATTAAATTTTTATAATACAGCCCAATTCTTTCTTTAAAAACTTCGCTATTATCGTCATCTCTTTTCACTTTAGATTCAGCCACCCTACCCTTCATTCTTTCCTCCAAAACATCATTTGGACATTCAATAAATACAATCTTCTCTATATTAAATCCCTTTGTCTTTAACATACTATCAAGAAGTTTTATCTGAGACTCAGACCTTGGAACACCGTCCAATATTATATTTTCATATTTCTTTTCATCCAAATACCTGCCAAGTTCTTCAAAAACAGCCCCCTCAGATACAAGACTGCCATTTTTCATCTTTTCTTTAAAGTCTTTATTTTTAGATTGCCTTAGAATATCTCCAACTGAAACATGCTTATATTGAGAATTGGCAATAATTTTATTTGCTAAATAGCCCTTACCGGAAGCTGGAGGGCCTATTAAAATAATAGCCTTTTTATCACCAGCAAGAGCAAAATCAGCAAAAAATAATGTAAATATTATAAAGATAATTTTCATATTAACTCTGTGTCGTCAAAAATTTTGATTCAGAAAAACCGGTACCAAGCGGAACGAGTCTTCCAACTGTAATATTTTCTTTACAACCGGATAAAGGATCCACTCTTCCATAGCAAGCAGCGTTTGAAAGAACTTTAACAACCTCTTGGAATGCAGCCGCAGCCAAGAAAGATTCTGTATTCACCGAAACCTTTGTAATTCCAGTTAAAACCTTCTCAAACCCAATCTGTCTTTTGCCAAGCGATGCTAAAATATCATTTTTATTTCTTACAATACTTATATCAATATTTTCACCAACAACAAATTCAGAATCACCAGAGCTTGTAATGATACAGCGACTTAACATTCTTTTGACAATTATCTCAATATGCCTTTCATTAATTGAAACACCTTGAAGCTGATAAACGCTTTGAACTTTATTTGTCATGAATCTAATTAACTCTTCTTCTCCGTGAGTCGTTAATATATCATGAAGATCTGTTTCTCCATCAACAATTATATCACCTTTTGATATCAATTGACCATTATCAATTTTTAAATATTCGCCCTTCTTAATCGAAAATTCAGTTGGATCAAGCGTTTTATCAAGAGGTTGTATTTCAATACGCACCTTCAATCGAGGTGAGGTATCTATGTTTGCAATCCCATCAAATGGAGCTATTATCGAAGGTTTTGCGGGAACTCTTGCTTCAAAAATACTTTCAACAATAGGTAATCCACCGGTAATATCTTGTATTACACTAATGTCAGTTTGTATTCTCGCAATACAATCACCCTTTATAACCTTTGCACCATCTTCAACCTGAACAATACAATCAATCGGTAACACATAAAAAACATCATCACCGTTTTGATTCTTGATAATCGATCCAGAAGCATCAACAATCGCTATCCTCGGAAGTAAATATTTACCACCCTTCGTAGAATTTATAACAACTTTACTTGAAAGACCTGAATTTTCATCAAATTTTTCTCTGTAAGATATAGACTCTATCATATCTACATATTTTGCATAGCCATCAAATTCCGATGAAACTGGTGTAATATAAGTATTCCATGTTGCAATTCTTTGTCCCATTATAACAGCTTGTCCATTCTCAACATACAATTCTGTCGATCTTGGCAAACTATAGGTTGCTATAACTCTATTTCCATGCTTTGAAGTTATCGAAATTTTAGAATTATTATTCAAGGTTACCAAAGTTCCATCTTGATTTTTAATTGTTTTGAAACTTGCAAATTTTACAATTCCATCAGCTTCAGCCATAATATTTTTCGTACTAGATCTCGAAGAAATCCCACCCATTTGGAAAGTTCTCAAGGTAAGCTGAGTTCCTGGCTCCCCAATTGATTGAGCGGCAACAATTCCAACCGCTTCTCCGATCGCAACAAGCTCACGTCTTGCAATATCCTTACCATAGCACATTGCACATATTCCACTTTTTGATTCACAAGTTGCAGAAGATCTAACAACCACAAAGTGAAGCGAATCAACTATTTCATAGTTTTCTTGCTCTATTATAGATCCTTTTTTCAGCAAAACTTCACCGCTGTCAGATAAAATATCCTCAGCAATAACTCTACCACTAACAATCTCAGACAGCTTTTTAATAATTTGCCCATCAACCATAACCGGCTTAAAGGTTATACCTTTATCAGTGCCACAATCGTGTTCGGTAATTTTTATATCTTGTGCAACGTCAACAAGCCTTCTTGTTAAATATCCGGCATTTGCTGTTTTCAGTGCGGTATCAGAAATTCCTTTTCTCGAACCATGCGCAGAATTAAAATATTCCATCATATTCAAACCTTCTTTGAAATTCGATATAATTGGCGCCTCTATTACTTCCCCCGATGGTTTTACCATCAAACCTTTCATTCCTGCCATTTGTTTCAATTGAGATTCCGAACCTCTCGCTCCGGAATTTATCATCAAGTAAACAGAATTTACGCTACTTGTATCCGATCCGATTGTAATGGTTTTCATCATATCAGCTGTAACGCTATCAACACATCTTGACCATTCATCTGTTACCTTGTTATACTTCTCTTTGTACGTAATTAAGCCTGAGTTTAACTGCTTTTCAGCTTCTTTTACAACATCAAAGCTACTTTTAATTAAAGCTTCTTTTGATTCAGGAATTTTTATATCATCCAAACCAAAAGATATACCAGATTCAGTGCAAATCTTAAAACCAAAACGCATTATCTCATCGCAAAACCGAACAACACAAGCTTGACCGTGACGATCAAGGAGATAAAGAACAACTTTCGCTAAATGTTTTGCATTAAATTTATTGTTAAAAATCTCAAAATCAAGTGTATTTAATTCTATTTTTGCAACATTATACGTCAGAACCCTACCTGGACAAGTTTCAATATACTCAAAATCGCCGGTTGTCAAATTTTTCATTCTAAATTTAATTTTACTATTATATGATATTTTTTTCAAGCTATGTGCGGTATTAATATCGTGAACGCTATCAAAGTAAAACCCATTACCAGGTGCATCTTCAAAGATAGAAGTAGCATAAAAAAGACCAAGAACAACATCTTTTGTTGGAGATATTATCGGACTTCCGTCTGATGGATTTAAGATGTTATTCGAAGAGATCATTAAAATCCTAGCTTCCATCTGAGATTCAATTGAAATCGGCACGTGAACCGCCATCTGATCTCCATCGAAATCGGCATTAAATGCCTTACAAACAAGCGGATGAAGTTGGATTGCTTTTCCATTTATCAAAATAACTTCAAATCCCTGTATCCCAAGTCTATGCAGGGTTGGAGCACGATTTAACAATACCATTTTATCTGAAACTATATCTTTCAATATATCAAGAACTTCAGCAGAATCGCCTTGGATCAATTTTTCACAAGCCTTTAAAGATGTAGCTCTACCATAAGTCATTAGCTTCGCAAAGATAAATGGCTTGAATAATTCAAGAGCCATGATAATTGGAAGCCCACACTGGTGTAGCTTTAAATTTGGACCAACCGAAATAACTGAACGACCTGAATAATCAACTCTTTTACCCAAAATATTCTGTCTAAATCTTCCATTTTTACCTTTCAGATTTTCAGTCAAAGACTTTTTCACATCATCTGTTTTTGCTTGAGAACCGAGGAACAAATCATCAACCGCATATTGGAGCATTCTTTTTTCATTCTTAATAATCAAAGCTGGAGCACCAATTTCCATTAGCCTGCTCAAACGATTATTTCTATTTATAACACGTCTATAAAGGTCATTCAAATCAGACGTTGCAAATTTTCCACTGTCAAGCGGAACAAGCGGTCTTAACTCAGGTGGCAAAACTGGAATATATTTCATTACCATCCAGTCAAGTTTATTTCCTGATGCCTTAAATCCAGATAAAAATAATAATCTTTTTTCAATTGCTTTTTTCTTAACTTTTGAATTTGTTGATTCATTTTCCCTTGAAAGTCTTTCAATTTCAAAATCAATATCTATAGAAAGCAACGCATCACGCACCCCTTCAGCGCCTATTCCAAATTTTATAATGTCTTCACCAAAATTATCAAGTGCATCATAATATTCTTCATCCGACAATACTTGAAATTTTGTCAGAGTTGAACTCGCTGGATCTATAACAATATAAGCTTGGTAATACACAACTCTGCTTAAATCTTTAGCAGTTACCCCCAAAGCTGTTGCCATTTTTGACGGTTGAGATTTAACAAACCAAATATGAGCAACAGGAACAGCAAGAGTAATATGTCCCATTCTTTCACGACGCACACTTGAGGTTGTTACTTCTACATCACATTTTTCACACACGATCCCTGAGTATTTAATTCTCTTATATTTACCACAGAGGCACTCATAATCCTTAACCGGACCGAAAACTTTTGCACAAAAAAGACCACCCTTCTCAGGCTTTAGCGTTCTATAATTGATAGTTTCGTTATTGATTATTTCTCCATACGAATTCGAAAGTATATCGTCCGGAGAAGATATACTAAGTGAGATAGATGAAAACTCAGATACATTATTCTTTAAATTAAAATTTTGCATAATATAAACTAAATATACCAACTATATAACACTTTCGTCCATTAAAGACACATTCAAACCAAGCGCAGAAAGTTCTTTTAACAGAACATTAAACGACTCAGGCATGCCTTTTTTATAATCACACGTTCCGGAAACAATCGCACTATACATACTTTTTCTTCCACGAACATCGTCTGATTTAACAGTCAACATTTCATTCAGAGTATATGCAGCACCGTATGCTTCAACAGCCCAACACTCCATTTCTCCAAGTCTTTGTCCTCCAAAATTCGTTTTACCACCAAGAGGTTGTTGCGTAATCAAGCTATATGGACCAACAGATCTTGCGTGAACTTTTTTATCAACCATGTGATGTAATTTTAATATATACAATATACCAACTGACACCTTTCTTTCGAATTTATCACCAGTCATTCCATCATATAAATCAACTTGACCAGATTCATCACATCCAACCATTTTCAAAGTATCTTGGACAGTTTTATAATTAATACCAGAGAAAACGGGGATATTAAATGGAACACCCTTTGCATACATCTTTGCAACTTCTTTCACTTCTTCATTCTTTAAAGACTTTACTTTGTCTTGAATATACTTATCAGGAATGATCTCTATTATTGCTTTTTTAACATCCTCCGCTTTGGTATATTGCTCAAGAGCTTTCGATATTTTCTTCCCAAGTGTCATAGACACAAGACCTAAAGACAACTCAAGAACTTGACCCAAGTTCATACGTGCAACAATCCCTAGCGGATTGACAATAACATCAATTGGAGTTCCGTCTTTCATGAAAGGCATATCTTGAGTTGGCACTATTTTTGAAATAATTCCCTTGTTTCCATGTCTCCCGGCAACCTTATCTCCAGGTTGCAAATTACTCTTCGTAGCAACAAATACCTTAACTTCATAAAGAATTCCGTTTGAAAAATCCTTTTCCTCTTTGACATTTGAAATCAAAAGCTTAGCTTCATCTTCAAACCTCTTGACGATAACAAGATATTCTCTTACCAGCTCGTGCAATGTATCTGACGTATTTACATCATCAAGCACTATTTTCAACATATCCTTGATTGCAATTTTTTCAAGCCAAGCCTTCTCAAGTTTTCTCGAGATGGGAATTGCTGACAATTTACAAGATTTTGAAATTGCTGCATTAGTAAAAGATTTCAAAATATCAACAATAATATTTTCTCTCAAAATTTCTATTTTATCTGCTAAATCCGATTTTATCGAATGAACCTTTCTTACTTCATTTTCAACTTGGGTTCCTATTTTTTCAACACCACGTCTTGAAAAAACTTGAACATCGACAACAACACCGCTGTAACCAGGTGAAAGAGTTAAAGATGTATTTTTTACATCAGTTTTTCCTTCCCCAAATATTGCACGAAGTAGCTTTTCCTCAGGCGTCATAGGAGATTCTGCTTTGGGAGAAATTTTCCCAACCAATATATCACCAGGCTTTACAAAAGTTCCAATTTTAACTATTCCAGCTTCATCAAGATTTGCAACAGCTGACTCTGAAACAGATGGAATACTTCTCGTTATCTGCTCAGATCCCAAACGAGTATCCATCACCGTTACAGTAAATTCCTCTATGTGAATTGAAGAAAATCTTTCATCCGCAACAACACGTTCGGATACAATAACTGAGTCTTCAAATCCATATCCATTCCAAGACATAAAGGCTACTTTTACATTTTGCCCAAGCGCTATTTCAGAAACTTCCGACGCAAAGGTATCAGCTATTGGCTGTCCAATTTTTATTACATCACCAAGTTTTACACAAGGATTGAAATTTGCACAAGTTGAGTTATTTGTTCTTTTAAATTTTTCAAGGATATGGCAATGAATATCACTTTTTTCCTCATCCTTAATATATATTTTTCTTGAATCAACGTAGCAAACTGTTCCAGAAACTTCTGATTTAACGACAGCGGAGGATTTCATTCCAACGAATTTTTCAAAACCGGTAGCAATAATAGGAGCATCAGCCTTAATCACCGGAACTGATTGCCTATGCATATTCGAGCTCATCAAAACTCTATATGAGTCATTCGCTTCACAAAATGGAATCAAGCTTGCTGTTTGAGATAATGGTTGATTTGGTGCCATATCGATAAAGTCAACTTTATCACTCTGAATATTAACAAATTCCCCTCCTCTTCTGACGCTCACTATGTCATCTGTTATTTCTTTTCCTTGTACATATTTCGTATTATAACTTGCAATTGAATATTTTTGTTCAGAACTTGCATCAAGATATACGATTTCATCAAGTATTTTGCGATCTTTTACAACCTTGTACGGAGTTTCTATGAATCCATATTTATTTATTTTTGCAAAACAAGCAAGATTACTTATTAAACCTATATTTTGACTATCCGGAGTTTCCACGATACATATTCTTCCATAATGCGTCGGGTGAACGTCACGAACCTCGATTCCAACTCTATCTCTTTCAACGCCACCAGGACCAAGCGCAGATATTCTTCTTTTGTGACTTAACTCAGACAATGGATTGGTTTGTTCCATAAGTTGAGACAGCTGAGATGTCAACATAAAATCTTTTATTGTTTTTGATATTTGATTTGGAAGCAGTATAGATGCCGCAGATATAAACATCCCGCTTTGAGAATTTGACATTTTATCAATGGCAACCTTAACTAAATTTCTCATGGAACTAATTATCATATTCCCAATTAATTCAGATGCAGTTCTTATTCTTCTATTTCCAAGATGATCTATGTCTTCTATTTCATGTGGATTTTCTTTTAAATTAATTAAAGCCTTCAATATTAAGAAACAGTCCTCATCAGTCAAAGCCAAAGATTCACTTTTCGTTCCAAGAGTTGCATTTAGTTTATATCTACCTATTGCAGACAAGTTACATCTTGATCCATCAAACAAAAATGATCTAACAGTCTCAACCGGAGAATCGTTCGATGAAGTTGCCATCATCTCACCCTTTCTGATCATCTTTAAAACCAATGCAGCGGCACTATCATTATCAGTTTCAACCGCAGATATGATACTTTTCAATATAATATCACTAAATCCTTTTTTAATAAAATTTACAATTCCAACATCCATCCCCTCTTCTTTTATTGAGATAAGGGTATCTGCATCTACACACGATCCCGCTTTTACACCAATTTGCTCAAGATCGCTAAATAAAAATAGAGATGATTTAATGTCATCAATTTTACATATAAACCCAGACTTTGAGACATCATCAACTCTTTTAGCGGTCAAAACTAACCCCTCTTTAACAACAATTTCGCCCGACTCTGAGTAAATACAATAAGGAAACCTCATCCCCTTAATATCGTTTGTATCTACATGTATTTTAACCAATCTGTCTGCTTTGGATACAACCGAGATCTCAACTTTGTCATAGAATTTCGAAACTATGGTTTTAGAATCAAAACCAATTGCATATAAAAAAGTAACCAAGTCAATCTTTCTTTTTTTATCAAGAATTACATAAGCACCTTCAGTATCCTGAATTTCAAAATCAATCCAGGTTCCATTATAAGGTATCAAGCTCGCTCTGTAGCGAGATATGTTACCATCCTTATCGTTTGAAAAAACAAGACCCGGAGATCTGTGTATTTGAGATATTACAACTCTTTCAACACCATTCATTACAAATTTACCGTCTTCGCCTATTAAAGGTATATCAAACAAAGCAACGTCCTGATCATTCACACTTGCCAAAATTTTACCACCATCTCCGTTTTCTATATAAGTTTTAGTTCTTAAACGAACCATCGCGCTTGAACAATAAGAGCCTCCAAGCCTTATACAATCATTTATACTTACAGATGGTTTACCCATCGATATAGAGACAAATTCTATCTCAAAATTACCAAATAAATCTTTGATCGGGAAAAAAGATGATACTATTTTTTCCAGTGAATTTATATCATTTCCTTCTAAAAATTTCTGATATGAATCCTGTTGAAATCTAAAAACATCGTCTATTAAAGCGAAAGCTTCTTTTGGGTAACGACCCAAGGACCACCTAAAATCAGATTTACATACAGTCATTTGCCAAAATCAAAAGAAAAGTTTACATACGATATTATTCAAGAGCCCTAAATTATACCACAACAGCATAAAATAAAGCCCCATGTTAGTTATTTAGTTAACTATTTCAGCTCTACTTTTGCACCAGCAGCTTCAAGCTTAGTTTTCATCTCATTTGCCTCATCTTTAGAAACTCCAGATTTAACTTCTTTTGGAGCGGAATCAACCAAAGCTTTTGCCTCAGCCAAACCTAATCCAGTTATAGCACGAACTTCTTTTATAACGCTGATTTTACTCGCACCTGCATCAAGCAAAAACACCTCAAACGATGTTTTTTCTGCAGCCGCTGGAGCTGAACTATCCGATGAGACTGCTGCAGATGTCGGAGCAGAAGCAGAAACTCCCCAAGTAGATTCAAGTTCTTTTACCAAAGAAAGCATATCTGAAACTTTGAGATCGCTTAATGTTTGAACGATTTTTGAGACGTCTGACATAAAAAATAAAAAATAAAATTACACACCAATATTAACCTTTTGACTTAAAACTCTCGCCAAGCCTGAACACGGCTCCTTTAACAAGCCAAGTAAGCAAGACTTTAAACCATTTGCATCTTTAAATTTAGCTATATCCAAAATAAACTTCGAGTCAAACTCAGAAATTTTATCAGAATATGCTGATATACTTATTAATGACTTCTTTTGATATTCTGACAATATTGAGGCTATCTCAATTGGTTTGTTTGTAAAGATGGCAGCATTCTGACCATTCAAAATTTCTCCGCTTAAAAAACAAGACAATCCAGATTTCTTTATTGCAAGTTTAATGACGGAATTTTTAGCAACAACAATTTTTTCACCCGTCAAAAGAGTCACCTTTCTTCTCATTTCATAAAAATCCTTTGCCGATATACCTTTATAATTAATTACAAAAATACATGACGACTTCACAACAAGATCATCAAGGATATTTAACGAATTTTCTTTTCTCTGTTTTGGAGTTTTCATAAAAATCAAAATAATCTACGCAACCTTAATGCAAAATCCACTCATAGAAGTTGACAACCTAACCTCCTTAACAAATATACCTGAAAACGTTGCAGGCTTCAAAGATGGCACAAAGCTTGTAGCATCTGACATATTTTTTAATAAAGTCTCCCACGTCATAGAAGCCTTACCGATTGGGAATTTAATATATCCAAATTTATCACTCTTAACCTCTACTGTGTTTGCAATAAACTTTTGCGCCTGAGAACAGAGTAATTCATCTGTTTTAAAAACTGTTCCTGTTTTAATATTTGGCATCAAACCAGCCATTCCCAAAACCTTTGAACACCCCGATGCAGCAATTTCTCTCATCATTGGTTCAGACGTCAGAGCTATGGAGTATTTTTTAATATTAATCTTGCCAGATGCCAAAGAAGACAACATAGAGGAATTGATAACAAGAGTTTCACAGCCATCAATCGATGGAGTATTCGATGAATTTGTTATAATAATTACTTTCATAGATCTTCCATGAGAGTTACTCAAAGCAAGTGAAGACTTCACCATTTGATCTGATCTTTTTCCATCTATTCCCAACTTAAACTCGAGCGATACAGTCTCATCAAATTTTGCTTTCAGATTTGATAACCCATATTCTGATATTTTCTTGGCAGAACTTTCGGCTGACATGGACTCAGTAAATTGAAATTCCTTCTTTATATTTTTCAATCTTTTTGATGACATATATATAATTAATTTACGACTTTAACTCCCATAGATCTTGCTGTTCCTGCTAAAATTTTAAATGCAGCCTCTTCGCTTAATGCATTCAAATCTTCCATTTTAATTCTTACGATTTCCATAAGCTTATCAGCAGATATTTCCGCAACAAAAACTTTACCTGGCTCCTTAGACCCACTCTTCAGCCCCAAAGCCTTTCTTATCATATCAGATGCAGACGGATGTTTTGCAACTCTGAAAGTGAAAACTTTGTCTTTCTTGTTCACCGATATATATACTATTCTATGTAAATCATTATTCTGCAAATCTTTTGTTTCATCGTTAAATTGTTTGCAAAATTGCATAATATTTAACCCCCTTGCACCCAAAATTGAACCAACTGGAGGTGCTGGATTTGCCTTTCCAGGCATTAACTTCATCTTCACAACTTCCATATTATTATTCTTTGCCATTACTAAAAAATTAAAAGCTATACAATCATCTAAACACTATATTTTTTATATGCAAGTTTTTTTTTACTTTTTTTTACTTTTTTTTCAAAACTATTCATATTATTCAATCAAGACACCATGTTTTTTATTTTCTCAAGCGATGATTCATAGATTTGACGCACCCTTTCCTTTGAAATTGAAAATCTTTTTGCAAGTACTTCAAGTGTGTCATTTTTTTCAAAAGCTCTTGCGTAAAAAATTTCCCTCTCTCTGTCCGAAAGTTTTTCAGCTGCTTTTTTTATTTTCAAGATTTTATTACTCAGATCAATACCTTCATTCATATCTTCGCTGTCAATCGATATATTGTCAATATTTGAAAGAGATATATCGCTGGAATAGTCTTGTATTTTTTTTACACCGGATCTTACAACTGATGTAAAATTTGCTAAATATTCACGAATTGCCGCACGAATCCACCAAATTGCATAGGTTACAAAACGAAACCCCTTAGTATAATCAAACTTTTGAACCGCACGAACAAGTCCATAATTTCCCTCCGCAATCAACTCCATAAGGGGAACTTTATATCTTGAAAACTGAAATGCTATTTTTATTACCACTCTTAAGTGTGACAATATAAGCTTATTTGCTGCTTCAAGATCTTTATTTTCCATGAAATTTTTTGCAAATTCGACCTCTTCTTGCAAAGAGAGCATTGGAATTGAATTAACATAAGATATATATGAGGATAGACTCTGATCGCGATTTTCAAAATTCGGTAAAACCAAACTTGACACGCCACTCTTAATATTATCTTCAATTTTTGCTTTAAATAAAACTATATCCGACATATAATAAAAATATATACCCAATAATATAAAAACTATAAAACCGAACTTTTAATAAGTCAAGCAATTTTTCTCTCGACTTTACCGATATACACTTGATCGGGACGCCATATTTTCTCATCTTCCGAAATAACCTCAAGCCATTGAGCACACCATCCAACAACGCGAGAAAGTGCAAACATACAGGTAAAAGTTTTTGTGTTAATTCCTAGTGCATCGTATACTATTCCTGAGTAAAAATCTACGTTTGGAAATAATTTTCTTGTAATGAAATATTCATCAGAAAGTGCTGTTTTTTCAAGCTTATTGGCAATTTTCAACTTATCTCCATCAATTTTTAATTCTTGCATTATATAATTTGCATATTTTTGCAAAACTTTTGCTCTTGGATCGTAGTTTTTATACACACGATGCCCAAAACCCATTAATTTTGCACCATCTTTTTTACTTTTAACATTTTCGATGAACTGATCAACATTTTCAAGTGAACCAATTTCATCAATCATTTTCAAAACTGCCTCATTTGCCCCTCCATGGAGTGGTCCCCATAAAGCCGCAATTGCACCGGCCGTTGCACCATAAAGATCGCATTTGGTCGATGCAATCATACGAAGAGTTGAAGTTGATGCATTTTGCCCGTGATCGATATGTAAAGATAAGATTTTATCAAGACATTCAACGGCATTCTTGTCACTAGCAATTGACTTTGAAAGTGCCATATTTGCAAACGCTTGCGTATAATCTTTTTCAATAAAATCTGGAATAAATTCACGCCCGTTTGCTTTACAAGAAGCAATTGAAACCATATAAAGCATAGATTTTATCACCTCTAAAACTTTTTCAAAATTATCTTTTGTTTTGCGAATATTTGCACGAATTGCCGCAAGTGATGATGAAAGAGACATCAAAACGCCCATTGGGTGTGAGTCATTTGGTAAACTTTCAGCAATTTTCATCAAAAAGTCAATATCGATCTTTGTATTATGAAGCTTTTCAGTAAAATCACTTTCCTCGTCTTTGCTTGGAAATTCTCCCTTTAAAATCAAATACATTGTTTGCATAAAGCTTTTTTTCTCAACTATATCTTCAATTTTATACCCCCTGTGTATCAAAATTCCTTCGTCTCCATCGATATATGTTACACTTGATTTACAAGATGCAGTATTTACAAATCCTTGATCAAAGGACGATTTTTTGTATTTTTTTAGTAAAGGTGAAATATCAAAAATATCTTTACCCATTGTAGCCTTTATAATATCGCACTCTACGCTATCTATATTAATTTTATCCATAATCCAAAATATATACCAACAGAAATAAAAGTTAAAATAATTATAGTCAAGTATTATTTTTATACAATTGCTATATTATATCAAGTTTATATATACGTTTTTTTCCAATTTTAAGAATATATTCGCCCCTTTTGACTTCAAATTTCTCATCAATCTTAATATCATCAAGGCTCACGCCATTTGACGCAATAATTTTCTTACACTCCCCTTTGGATGCAAAAAGTTGTAAATTAAATAAAATATCCACAATCCCTTCATTTTCATGTTTAAAAATCAACGTTTGAGTTGGTGCTTTATTTTCGAATTCGCTTCTCGCGCGATTTTCAGCTTCAATAGCAGCAATCTCTCCATGGCAAGATTTAACACTTTCAAATGCCAAAATCTTTTTCTGCTCATTTATATCTTTTTTACAAACTTCATCAATCTCATTAACCGAAAAATCTGAAAATAATAGTAAAAACTTACGCACGTCCTCATCTTGTGTATTCCTAAAATATTGATAAAAATCAAAAGGCAACATTTTATCTTCGTTAAGCCAAACCGCCCCACTCTCACTTTTTCCCATTTTCTTTCCATCAGATCTTGTAACTAAATTTAAAGTTAAACCAAATAAATCTGATTTATCTTGAACCTTTTTCCCAATCAAATCAATTCCATTTACAATATTTCCCCATTGTTCAGACCCACCGATTTGCATTACACAGTTGTAATTCTTATATAAATGATAAAAATCAAACGCCTGCAAAAGCATATAACTGAACTCCAAAAAGCTTAAATGTCCATTATCAGCAAGCCGCAACTTAACGCTTTCCATCGACAACATTTTACTTATACTAAAATGAAACCCAACATCTCGCAAAAAATCTACATACGAAATTCCACCGATCCAATCATTATTATCAACAAATTCAATATTTTCATCTTGCTTGATAAACTTCGAAATAGATTTCATAATTCCAATTTTATTTTGCAAAATTCCCTCTTCAGTTTGCATTTTTCTTGATTCATCACGTCCTGATGGGTCACCAATTTTCGTTGTTGCTCCACCGAATAAAACTATAACCTTATGTCCGAATTTGTGAAACATTTGAAGAGTTTTTATCGGAAGTAAATGTCCCGCGTGCAAACTATCCGCAGTCAAGTCAAACCCTGCGTAAACACAAATCTTTTCGCCCTTTGTAAGCTTTTCATCTAACACTTTGGGATTTATAATATCCTTTGTCATCCCCCTATTTTGCAATTCATTTAAAAGCTCCGCCTTAAACATATATATCAGATTATTATTTCTTCTTCCGTTTTTGTCTATATCTTTCCGCTGCATTCGCAATATTTCTCTGTTCCGCTCTCGCAATTGCAATTGAATTTTCTTCAATATTTTTTACAATAATGCTTCCAGCTGCAATAATTGCCCCATCTCCAATTTCAATCGGTGAAATAAGCGAGGAATTAATACCAATTGAAACATTTTTTCCAATTTTTGATGAAAACTTCGAAAATCCATCATAATTTGCAAATATCGTACCAGCTCCAATGTTTGTATTTTTGTCAATTTCAACGTCACCTAAATATGTTAAATGTTTTGCCTTAACATCATTTTTTAGTTTCGTATTTTTTATCTCAACGAAGTTTCCAACGATAGAATTATCGCCAATTTCGCTTACTCCGCGTATTCTCGCGAAAGGTCCAACTGTGCAATTTTTACCAATTGTTACATCGGATAAGTAAGAAGACGCCAAAATACAGCAACCAGAATCAATTTCAACGCCCTCACTAAAATAAACATTTGGCTCAAGGGTAACATCGTTTGCAATTTTTGTATCGTGCGAAAAATAAATTGAATCCGGGTTTTGCAATGTAACACCATTTTCCATGTGATATTTTTGCATCATTTTTTGAAAATATTTTTCAGCATTTGCAAGATCCAATCTTGAATTAACCCCCATAACCTCATCTTCTTCGCACATGACAAATTTTGATTTAAAACCGCCCTTGCCTATTATTTTTACAATATCAGTTAAATAAAACTCACCGGATGCATTATTATTCGTTATTTTGTCAATATTATCACGCAAAACATTAGATTTTATCGCAATTATTCCAGAATTACAAAGATCTTGCTTCCTAATTTCATCACTTGCGTCTTTATATTCAATTATATCCAAAAGTTCATCATTTTTGACAATTAAACGCCCATATTTATTGGATACATCTGAGGTTTTAAAACCCAAGAATACGCAATCGCAAGTTTTTATTGCGTCAAGCATTTTCAAAATTGTTTCCTTTTTTACAAAAGGAGTGTCAGCATAATTTATAATACAGATTGAATCAGATTCAAGTTCATTTTTACAACACATAATTGCATGTCCCGTACCGAGCTTTTCTTTTTGAATAACAACTGTAAAATCTTTTTCAATTTCCCGATCTTGAAGCAAAAGATCCTCAGATGCAACCAGAATCTTTTTTGCCAAATTTAACTCAGAAAAACATCCCATGCTATGCCTTAAAAGCGATAAATTTCCTATTTCGTGCAATGGTTTTGCGATACTTGATTTCATTCTGGTTCCATTTCCAGCGGCGAGAGTTATTGAATTAATTTTCATAAGTCCCATCTTCATTGTTCAAAAGAAGATAATATCCATCATTTTTAATGTCAATACCTAATCCGTTTTCTTCTAAAATTTTAACAATATTTTGTTCATTTGAGCAAATTGAAATTATTGCAAAATCATGAGACATAGCTTTTACAACATATTTCAAGCCAGATGCAATAAGTCTTTCTTCAAGCTCGGCCAAATGATATTTTCCAATAAAATGCGCCTTTACCGATATGTCTTTAAATGGATTTGAATATTCATCAAGCCCATTTTGAAATAATTTATATTTTTTTAATGCAATTAGTGTTTGTAGTTTTTTTTCATCAAAAATAACAGTATAATTTCCAAGATATTCATTCTGATAAAAATGATCACCAGTAGTGTAAATATCTAGCAAACACGACATCGCATCCTGCATTGTAAAATACATATGTTGCAAATCAAGATCCAAAATTAAATTTGAAAAAGCTAAATCCAAAGCAGTTCTTGTTGCAATTTCCATTGATTCTCCAACCACATCTCCAGAGTTTTCAAAAACAAAAATATTTTCAACCATATATCGTCCGCCATCAAGATAGGAGGTTGGACGTTTTAACGCAATATCAAGCGGTTTTTCTTTAAAGATTTTCGCATCAGGCGGTGGAACATGTATAATATATTTGCGAACTATTGTCTTACTTTTTCTTTCCGGATCATCTTCTTGTTTCTTTTCTTCAACAATTTTTACCGTTTTATCATCTTTTTTTGATATAGAAACTGCATCTTGAATCTTTCCACCAATAGATTTTATTGAATCTTTTAATTTATCAGCTAAAGATTCCGCTTTTACCAGCTCGATATTCATAAAAAATACCGAAAAAGTGAGTAAAATAGCTGTAATTTTAATAAATTTTACTTTCACTTTGGAAAAAATTTTATTTTATTTAATAAAAAGCTTGATTTTTTAATAAACAAGTGAAAAAAGAAAAAAGATTATATTTTTTATGAAATTAGTTCTACTTGTAATAATTATTTTATTGACCTCTTGCGGAAAAAAAACCGGAGTTGAGGCATCAAAAATTGAAATACAAAGACAATATTTCAATGCCATGAGAAATTTTGACGAGGGAAATTATTCTGTATCTTTACGACTTTTTGAAGATTTTAGTAAGCAAAATTCTCTACACAAACTTGCAAGAAATAGCCTCCAAATGGAAATCTTGCTCAATTTCTTAAATGAAAAATACGAAATGACTGATGCGCTTGCTGATATGTATTTAAAGTTTTATACCCTTGATCTTGAAGGCTGTGAATATGCAGAATATATGAAAACTGTCGCAAAATCTAAAGTTGTTAAAAACGATAAAGTTTCATACGAAGATGCAAAATACTTAGAAAAGATGATTAATGATTTTCAAAGAAAATACAAGAGCAAAACTTACGATGATCAGGTTTTTGATAAGATCTTATTAAACAAAGCCTTTATTTGTAAATCCGGAACCGCAATAGCAGATCGATACTATGATGGCAATAATTTCCTTGCTGCAATGAAAAAATATGAAGAAATATCAGAATATTGCCAAGAAAACAGTAAAATTAAAGAGAAAATTGAAGTAATACAAAATATTATAATTGGTGGAAAGCAGAAAAAAAGTTGATTTTTAAAATATGCACAAATATATTAATCTTGAGGTTTCGCGATAAAATGAATAAAGAAAATGAACCGATCAACATTATACTCGGAGATGGACAAATTGGCTCTGCAGTAAAAAGAATATTAGAAAATAGCCTCCAATTTGCAAGAGAAGATATAGACTTTTCAAATGATAAATTACTAAAACCACGACTACATGAGCTACTCGACCCCTTAAAAATTAACTCCATAATAAACACTATAGCCTATACAAATGTCGATAAAGCTGAAGAGGAAAAAGAACTATGCGAGATGGTGAATGCAAAATCCGTTAAAATCCTGGCTGAATATTGCCATGAAAGAGATATTCCACTGATACACTACTCAACTGATTTTGTTTTTGACGGCACAAAACCGAAGCCATATATAGAAACTGATACACCAAATCCAATAAGCCACTACGGAAAAACAAAACTCCTGGGTGATCAGTATATAGAGCGATGTCACGATAAATATTTGATTTTCAGAGTATCATGGGTCTATTGTATATTGTGTGACGGTAATTTTGTCAGAAAAATACTCAAAGCAGCAAAAGTAAACAAGGAATTGTCAATAGTGGACGACCAGATCGGAGGATTATCAAGCGCGCACGATATAGCAGCTTTAACTTGTGCAATCATTAAAGAGCTAAAAATGGTAAATGAGAAAAATCTTTGGGGTCTATATAATATGTCACCGAAAAAATTTGTAAGCAGATTTGATGCTGCAAAAACAATGCTCAAGATGGCAAAAAAGCATTCAGTTCAAAAACTTGAAAAAGTGGTTTTAAGAAAATCTAAAACTGATAATCAAAATGCAAAAGCGAAGAGACCATTAAATTCTCGACTTGATTCCTCAAAGCTCAAACAAACCTTCGGAATTGAAATGCCAAAGTGGAAATATTCCCTTGATCGCGGTTTACACTTTTTATATAAACATTACAAAATATTAAAAATATCTTTATGACTTTTATAAATAAGGTTTCGAAAATTTTAACACTGTGCATTGTCTTTGCACTATTCTGCTTAATCAAAAGTCAAGCAAATGCAATTACAATCGAACCTCAAGCTTATGGATCCGAAAAAAGAATAAAATACTGGAGATATTATCAAAACGCCGTATTTAAACATACCGGATTTCTAAACTTTCCCTGTTATATCCAATTTGAAGACGGCGAAACGGTTTCAAACGTCTCAATCGCCTCTCCACAAAAGAAAATAGTCAAAAAAAATGACAAAGGTGAAGATGTAACGAAATATGAGGAAGACGATGAACAGAAATGGCTATTTGAAATTAAGGGGTCAAAGCTTTTCTTAAAGCCGGTTGAAGATGATGGAAACACAATTGCGATAGTAATTACAAATAAGAGGACATACTTTTTTGAACTTCACGTAAAAGTGCCAACCGGTCCTTTTGATACAAGAATACCACTTGGAATATCTTTTCAATATCCGGCCGAAAAAAGCGAAGAAGAAAAAAATGGAGAGGAGAATGCAACCGTGATACAATATAATTCAAAAAGTGCTCCGGATCTATCAAAACCGCAAAATTACAACTTTAATTATACAATTGCCGGAAATGATATAATAGCGCCAATTAAAATCTTTGATGACGGACAATTTACATACCTTGAATTCAAAGATAAAAATGCAACCCTACCTGCTGTTTTTGGTGTTGATGGAAATGGCTATGAGTTCATACAAAACTTTAGAATTGTCGGAGATTATATGGTAATTGAATCCATTTCCCCAACTATGACCCTAAGAAATGGCTCGGATATCGTGTGCATGTTCAATGAATCCATGAAAAATGAAACAGGTGTTGGAATCAAAAAACAAGCCAATAAAGACAACAAAACACCATTTGAAGTCTTGCACGTGCCACAAAAAAAGTAGATTTTAAATAAATTCCAGTAATTTTAATTTAATATCACCAAAAACCAAATCTATATCACGATTTCCATTTACTTTATGAAAGTTTTTAAAATTTTCACATTGTAAAAAACCTTGACGAACAGTTTCGACTTCATTTATGTCTATGCTGTCAAATTTACTCAAATTTACCCTGCTTTTCATTCTACTTTTAGCATTTTCCGGACTTGAGTCTATAAAGAATGTTAAATCTGGCATAAAGTTATCACACAAAATTTCATGCATTTTTAAAACATATTCAATTCCTGCTTTTTGTAAAAAACCTTGATACGCAATTGTTGAATGAATGAATCTATCGCAAAGAATAATAAATCCGTTTTTAAGATGCGGAAAAACAATCTTTTCAAGATGCTCTTTTCTTATTGCATTCATTAAAATTATCTTATTCTGAACGTTAATTTCGTTATTTATGATAATATCAACGATTTTTTTTTCCCACTTCTCATGAGTAAAACTCGATTCGCTTGTTTGAACAACCTTCACCTGATTTTGCCTTAAAAACTCATATACCATACGCATTTGAGAGCTTTTGCCAGACCCATCAATCCCTTCGAAACTTATAAACATCAAATAAAAAAAAGACCTATTTTTGCAAAAATATTAAATATTTTATTTTTTTGCAAGTAAAATCTTGACAAATATATTTTTTATGTTTCAGTATGATACATGAAATATATTTTTTGTAACTAAATGATAAAAAGTAACGAGTCTCATAGTAGAAAATACTGTATTGATATATGGGGCGATAACCCAAATGATCCGTTTGTTAAAAGACCATATAAAAAAGGTCAGCACGGAAGAAATTCTATGTCAAAAAACACACCTGATGCAAAAGCGAGAAAACATGCGCAGATATTAAAAACTCATTATCTTCTTTCCGAAAGCGATTTTAGAAAAATAATTTCAACAGCAAAAAGACAAAAGGGTAATATAATAGATAATATATCCACTATACTTGAATCCATGCCTTTCGTAATAGCGTATAGAGCAAAACTGGCTCCAACTATGTTCGCAGCGAGACAAATGGTTTCACACAGGAATATTCTATTAAATGGAAAAAAATGCATGAGAAAGCAAGTAGTTAAAATATCTGATACCCTGTCAATATCCAGCAACATCGCTAGCAATGATCATATCAATATGTCACTTGCAAACCTTTCAAGGCCAATTCCAGATTATATCACAGTTGATGTTGAAAAAAAGACTGCATCGATTAATAGAAATATTAGCTTTAAAGAATTGTTTATATCAAAAATAATCGATGTTAATACAATAGTTTCACGTTATGCAAGAATGATTTAATTTTAATTTTATGGTAAAAATAAGACTTTCAAGGGGTGGTAAAAAAAAGCAACCTTTTTATAAAATAGTTGTGGCAAATTCTACGTCACCAAGAGATGGAAAATTTATAGATAGTGTTGGATTTTACAATCCGATGGCTGCTGAAAACGAGCCAAAGGTTCAGTTTGATACAGAAAAAATCCTTAAATGGTTTTCAAATGGAGCAATTCCAACTGAAACTGTTGCAAGACTTATGAGCAAAAATGAATCTCTAAAAGATATTTCAGTTGGGTTTTTTAGCCTTAGTAAAAATAAATCCCCTAAAAAGGAAGCTAAACAGTAATTTTTTTAATATATGGAAAAAAATCAATTTATAAAAGTTAAATTATCCGCATATCATTATGATGTACTCGACAAAATGGTATCTGAAATAATATCACTTGTATCGAAGGTTGGGGGGTATTATCAAGGTCCAATACCTATGCCAACTAAAACAAAGAAGTTTCTTGTGATACGTGGTCCGCATATAGATAAAAAATCACGTGAAGCATTTTATTTATCAATACATTCGAGAGTTATATATATAAAATCAGACTCAAGAGTAATGCAAGAAATAAAAAATGTAAATATTTCACCTGAAATTGGAGTACAAATAAAAATGCTAGATTCTTAGACTATATGTCTCAATACAGCGATCATCAAAATTTACATAGATTTACGTCATTTTGTTCATGTATATCAGTTTTTTTTGTGTCGCTGTTGTTTCTAAATCAGTCACTACACAGCTCCATTAATTCAAACTTTTTCCTAACTTTTTTGATAATTTTCATAATATCTTTTTCTCTTCATGGATATATTTCCATGAAAGTTGTACTTGAAGACTATGTAAAATCAAACACAAAAAAGTTCTTTTTAAACTCATTTTTTCTTTTTGCAACTATTTTTGCATGCAGTTTCTTCTCAATATCCTTGATACGCATGAATATGGTTTTATATAATATTTGATTTTAGTATGAAGAAAAAGGGAGTTATTTTTATGACAGATTTAATAATCGCAATGTCAATCATAATATTCCTCTCTTCTGTAACCTTCGTTGTAGCAAATTTTGCAATAAGAAAGTCAAAAATTACAGGCATAACAAGTGAGATATCATTATACAGAACAGCTATAGCAAACTTCAAAGATACTTATAAATTTTATCCAGGAGACGTTCCAATAAGTGCAACTTCTACGAACAATTTTCCGACTAACGTCGTCAATAATGCAGTAAAAATATCCAATTATTGCGTAGCAAGTGGAAATAACGAGACCTGGTGTACACATGGAACCCAAAATGTTACTCCAATAAAAGGACTTAACGCATTTTTACAACTAGCAGCATCCGACAACATAGATAAAAAGATAGTAAATCCAGATTATACAGTTGTAGCGGCAACAAATCCGTGTCTAAATAACGCCACTGAAAACTTCAACTCGATGTCGGGTATTTTATTCCCAAAATCAAATAGTATAAAGAATGCAATTTTTATGTTTGGCATTGATGACTCAAAATCAAATAGACTTGAAATGCCAAAAAACAGCACTTTATACTTAACTGCAAACTATTCAAAATATTCGTCACGTCCAAGAATTATCTTGTTTAATCCAGCACAATATACAATTTCCTCATCTTGTGAAATCGCAGTCGGAGGATTAGCTGGTAGCGTAAAAAACGGAGTAGTTTCTGGATCCATGGCGTATGAAATTGATAAAAAAATAGATGACAATCTAGCGCTCGCAGGAAATGTTTTAGGCGAAAACTCTACAGCAGAAACAACAACGTCATGTGTACAATCTGGATCCTATAGTGGATCACAAGATGATAGCAACGACTACGGATGCGTTATGACCTTCATTCTAGATTGACTTTCATTGAAGATAATAATTCAAATTTAAGAGATAAAAAAAGACTTTAAAATCTAATCAATGCTGTTCCGCTTGTCATACCACCTCCAACAGCAGACATAGCAATCAAATCACCTCGCTTTAATCTATCGAAGTTTTCATCAAATACCAGTGGAATTGACGCCGCTGATGTATTTCCATATCTATCAAGATTCATAGGAAACAAAGATTCATCAAGACTCAAACTTTGAGCAACGTGCAATATTATCCTCTTATTGGCTTGATGTGCAAAAACAAGAGATAAATCAGATGCCACAAATCCATTTTTATCAAGAATAGATAAAACTCCTGATTCCATTTCAGAGATAGCATACTTGAATACATCGATACCGTTCATCAATACATGATTTTCAGAATCAGTTTTCAATATATCAGCTAAGGATCCATTGGACTTTAAAATTATATCTATAATTACAGATTCGGATTTTGACTCTTCTATTATCACACACCCTGCTCCATCACCAAACAACACGCACGTGTTTCTATCTCGCATATTGATTATACTGGACATTTTATCTGATCCAACAACAGCAACTCTCTTTGCCATACCTGATTTGATAAAATTATTTGCCACAGATAAAGCATAAATAAATCCAGAACAAACAGCCTGAATATCCATGCAAAAAGCATTTTTTGCCCCAATTTTTTTCTGAACCAAGCATGCAACTGATGGAAATTTTAAATCCGGAGTAGTCGTAGCAAGTATTATCGCATCCAAGCTATTAACATCAGCATCTATTTTAGACAAGGCATCCAAAATTGCTGCTGCTGCCATATCAGAAGTATTTTCCCCATCCTGCGCAAATCTTCTCTCTTTAATGCCGGTTCTTTTAGAAATCCATTCATCAGAAGTATCAACTATCTTAGAGAGATCATCATTGGTAACAATGCGACTTGGAACATATTTCCCGGATGATAATATTTTAGACATATTCTAGTTACTAGAGACTTCTTGAATACCAGCACCACTTAACAAAACGTGAAGCACGCACCCTTTTGTGGTAGTTCTAACTTTCGAATCTTGATACTTTGCAGAAGTAAGATCTGCAAGCACAGGCGCTGCAACATTCAATGTTGTACAGCCATTCGTCGTTGCCAACGTCCCCATTCCTTCACCAGATATCGTATTATAAGTTGAATCTGTAGAGTATATAGCATACGGAGTTCCATCATCCATTTTGGATTCCAAGGAAATAATATCTGAAGGAGATATAGCTGCAATTTTAGAAGTTGCACTAACATCAACAATAGGCAATGCACCAGCCTGAACGTAATCCGTCAAGCTAATAAGGGTTGCCTTAAAATTGGATGCCCAAGTCTTATTATACTCAGCTGCATAAACTGAACTAGCCAAAACAGATCCTTGAATAGTCGCAGTTGTATTGCTCGAATCAACCGAAAACACCCAAACAGAATTTCTAATTGGACTACTAATGTGGTGATCGGCAGCAAACGTTTTTAAATTATTAGCACCCGTACCCGTGTAAGTAGCTAACTTCTGAAGATCTACATTTAAATCATTCTTATATTGATCCATAGCCAATTGTTTATAAGCTATAGGATTTTTCATTATAGAGACTACACCACTACCCATCGTTCTATCGTTGACTGCGGCGCTCGTTCCAGCAAGTGCATCCATATCAGCAGACAAAACATCACTTGACATCCTCCCCCCAGATACTGCCCTACTATCAAAATCTCCAGGAAACTTTCCATAAGAATCGGTAAACACGCCAACGGCAGTCCTAAGATCCGCTATATCGCGAACCAAGATTTTTACCCTATACATTTGACTCATCATCGGTATTCCAGCGGCAATCATAGCCAGAATTACTATTAAAACAATGAGAAATATCATTAATTCTACAGATAGAAACAAGGCATTTTTTCTTTTAAATTGCGTCATAAAACAAGAAACATAAACTAATATACACAAAGGAAAATTAATTTCAACAAGTTTTTTATTTTTTTTATTTTCCCATAATTTCAAAAACTTTTGATCTATTTTTTTCACCCAAAATAAGCTTTATATCTGATTTTGAGACATTAAAATATTTTGCTAGAATTTCAATTACAGATTGATTTGCCCTTCCGTCTTCTGGTGGCTCTGTGACCCTAACTTCATAAACACTATCACCAAAGATATCCCTTGAAAGAGACATTGACTCTATTTTTGCAAAAGGCGTAACACGTACGCTGATTTTAGCCATTTTCTTGCAAGATTTCAAAAAGCCTTCTTGCGGTAATATTTGGAGTTTTAAGGGTTTCATCTTGTGCAATACATGCAATATCAAAAATCGCCATTGCAAGTTCTTTCCCTTTATTTTTATCCGATTCAGACTCACTTTTAAGCAAATTATACGCCTTCTTTACAAGTTTATTTGATGGATTTATTTCAAGAGTTTTAAGACTTGAGGATTTAATTTGCCCTTGAGAAATAAGAAATTTTTCCATCTTTATGTCCATACCACCACCATCAATTGACAAAGACGCAGCAGAATTTGTTAGCTTTTTAGACACAACAACTCGCTTCACAATTGATAAAAGCGCTCCATTTAAAACACCTTCAATATCATCATCGTCTTTTTTGTCATGCTTGATATCGCCATCTTCGTCTTTTTTATCAAGATGTGAAAGATCAATATCAGATCTATTGATCGATTTTAAATCAATTCCTTTATAGTCATAAATAACCGTTGTCCAAAAATTATCAACGTGATCTGACAACAAAATAACTTCCAAATCGTTTTTCAAAAAGCCCTCGAGTTGGGTGTTAGAAGTAAAATCATCACTTTCTGAAATATAGTAATATATATCTTTTTGATCACCCTTCATTCTATCAAGATAATCTTTCATACTTGTATATTTATTATCAGATTTTGTAGTTTTGATCAAGATCAAATCAAGCAAAGCCTCTCTGTCAATTGACATTTCACAAAGCCCTTCTTTTAAAACCGGTCCAAAATTTTCCCAAAATTTTACATACTCATTGAAATCTTTATCTTTTTTATTTCGAAGCTCAGAAAGTATTTTTTTTGTTATAAGTTCACGAATTTTTCCAAGCATTTCACTGTCCTGCAATGTTTGTCTTGAAATATTCAGTGGTAAGTCAGGCGAATCTATAATCCCATAAACAAATCGTAAATATTTTGGAATCATATCAAGCGCAGAATCTTCGCTAATAAAAACCCTCTTTACATAAAGCTTTACACGTGTTTGACGATCCGGATGAAACAAGTCAAAAGGCTTACTTGAAGGTATAAAAAGAAGATTTGAATAGCTCACATTTCCTTCAATTTTATTGTGTAAAGTTAAAAATGGTTCACCCGCCAAATGCGATAAAGACTTGAAAAAATCATTATATTCTTCTTGTGTAACATTTTTTTTATCAAGAGTCCAAAGTGCAGATTTTTTGTTAATTTCAGTTGCATCAAGTCCATCTTCATGTTTTAAAAAAACGGGAATATTTATATGATTTGAATAACTTTTTATTATATTTTGGATTTTAAATTTATCAAGATAGCTTTCACAAAACTCGTCCTTTAAAAATAGTTTTATTTCAGTTCCATGAGAAATTTCTTTTTCAATTTTTTCTATTTCATAGTTGCTTTTTCCATCGGATTTCCACAAATAAACGCCCTCTTCTCCTGCTTTTTTTGATATAACCTCAACCTCTTTTGCAACCATAAAAGATGAGTAAAACCCAACACCAAATTGCCCTATCATATCAGAAATTTTATCTTTTGAATTTTCTTTCTCAAGGCTTTTGATAAATTCACCAGTCCCGGATTTCGCAATAGTTCCAAGGTTTTCGATCATGTCGAATTCGTTCATTCCAATTCCATTATCTCGAATAATAATTGCCTTTTCATCTCGATTTATTTCAACAACAACCTTAAATTCGGTATCATTTTCAAGCAAAGCCTGGTCAGAAAGTGCATTATACCTTAACTTTTCGCATGCATCAGACGCATTTGAAATCAACTCACGCAAGAAAACATCTTTATCTGTATATAAAGAATTTATCATTATATCAAGAACTTTTGATATTTCAGCATTAAAATTATGATTCTTAGAAGACATTTTAAAAGCAAACCTTAAACATATATAACGAACAAAAAGTATTTTTCAAGGCAATATTTAAAAAAATTAATTAGATTTCTTATCGTCAGCTGGGGCAATAGCTGCATTATCCATAGGTGGAGGTGCTTGCTCTTTTTTCATGCTTTTATTCGGCTTTCCAACAATAATTTTTTGCGTTGGAACATAGCTTTTCTTCATCAATCTTCTCATAAAAAATCTATCTTCATAATATTTTATCTTCTTGGTCCTAATCGGACCGGACGCTTCTATTAATATTATCTGATCGTCTTTTGGAAGAGAAATTACCTCTTGCGGCAAGAGCAATGCACGAGAACTTGCTGAAACGTTTTGAGAGCGAGATCCAGGATTAAAATCCAAAAATTTCGGCTTACTGAAAGAAGTTGATTCAACGGTCGTATTACCAACAAGATCGGAAATTAATTTCGCTGTTTCCATGTTATTCGCAGCGAAAGTGATACGGTAAGTTGCATTTGATAAAAATGAGTTCATACCCGCATCTTCATATGCACCTTTTAGCTGTTGAGTATCTTGAATAACCAAAAACAGACGAACATGATAACCCCGAAAATAGGCGATTCCTGCCAAAAATTGCTCAAGCTTTCCAAGGGTTGGAAACTCATCCATAAAAAATAAAACTCCGTAAGGTTCATCTTTTCCCGGCATTCTTTTGCTCAAAAACTCCGTTGCCTGCTGATAAAACATCGCCATCAAAGACTTTAAACGCTGTATGTTATCCGGCGTAATCCCACAAAAAACCGTCGTTGGCTTTTTTTTCATTTGCTGTACATCAAAATCACTCCTTGATGTTGTTACGTCGATTATCGGATTGGCCCAAAGTTCAAGCCCCGAACTCATTGTTGACATAACCCCCGAACGCTCTTTGTCGGCTTTTTGTAAAAATGCTGCAAGATTCATATACGCAACGGGACTTATTTTATCTCCAAGCGTATCCAAAACAACGGCCATATTATATGCAAAATCATCGCTCCGAAGTTCACGAACAACCTGTCCAAAGCTTGCCACTTTATCATTTGCTGAACATAAATAAAGCATCACGGCCGTACAAAGCGTCCTTGCTTCATTTTCCCAAAATTCTCTCTTTGGAAGCAATAAATTGGCTAGCTTTTGAACGTCATCCACCATTTGCCCCGGCTTCTTTGAAACCCAATCCATCGGGTTATAACAATGACTTATTCCGTCTGAATCCGCAGGAGACCAAACAAAAACTTTTTGCTGAAGTTCCTTAACTCGCCAGCCACTTGCTAAATCAAAATTTTCAAGCTTAATATCATGACAAATAAGAGACTCTTTCCAAAAAAGACAATTTGGAATCGCAAATCCAACCCCCTTCCCCGATCCCGTTGGCGCAAAAAGTAAAATATGCTGATAACCAGCAGCAATTAAATATCCTTTTTTGTCGTTCCCAAGCAAAATACCTTCTTTTGCACGAAGCCCCAGCTTTCTTATTTCCTTCTCAGTTGCCCAGTGAGCATCACCATATAAAGATTCAGGCTTTTTTATAGGAACAAAAGATGTAATTTGTTCACGATATTTATGCACGATAAATATACCAATAAAATTTGGAATTACAATAGAACCCAATATTTTAGGAAGTAAAAAACCCGCATTATCAAAAGCAATAGCACTTTTATATTTCCAATAATACGATAGATAGTAAAATGAATATTTATACAAAAGCTCAAAGTGATAAACTATATCACGATCGGATATTAATTTTTTAAACAACGCAAAAACCCAAGCAATATTTGTCATTAAAGCGATAAAAGTAAGAATACATACGTACTCAAAAAGACAAATAACAATTGAATATACAAGAGTTAATATAACAAAATTTTGTATATTTCTTGTCTGTGACGTTGGATCAAATCTCTTCACCTGTTAATCAAAATTAATCAAAATAAGTAAAATATAAATATTTAATATTAGGTATAATAAAGAAAATAATTTTCAAGAACAATTTTTACTTATCCCGCTTACCGTCACCGCTCGGCAAATTTGAAGTATTCTTCTCATCTTCATCACGGGTCGCTTTTTCACCAGCTTCATGGTCACCTTTTTTAAAAGCATTTGCAGCCTTTCTTCCTGTGCTTTCAACCATATTTTTTCCAACATTAGCAGCGCCCATGACACCACTGGCAACGGTACTCGCAATTTTCCCCGGACTAATTGATGACATTTTCCCAATACCACCCTTAATATCCAAACCTCCACCACCAAGCATAGACTGCAAAGAACTTTCAAACTTATCAATCAACTCAAGGCTTATTGACATACTTATTAAAACCATTAAAGATTTTAAAAATACAGCATAATAAAATTCAGTTTCCGAAAAAGTACTAGCAGCCACAAAAGCAACAGCTATCAAAGCAAAAGGTAAAACCGGCAGCATCCAAAGTGCAAAAAACGAGATTGCAGCAGCGGATGAGCTTTTACTTTCTGCCATTACATGCATAATACACGCATACGGAGTATCTTTTATATCTTTAATAGTTAATTCATCTGTCTCAGTTACCGGCCCAGATCCTTCATGTGAAACACATGTATCTGAAATAGTTCCATCTGCATTAAACAATGTAGAGGCATCATACCCTGGATTATCAGCTGAATACATTATAGCATCACCAATCTTCATAACAATTACAATCAATAAAAATGTCGAAGGCGGATATATTATATAGCTCATTAACCCCTTTTTCCATTGATCATAAATACCTTGAGTAAATGCAAATAGACAGCATGGAATGGCAATTGGAGAAACGTAAATGTAAAGTATTAAATACATCATTCCAACAATATAATTTTGCGCAATCTTAATTACAACTGTAATAAGCATTGCTGTGTGAGTTAAAATTATAATTGATGACATAAAACCAATAAGACTTGAGAACGCAAGCTTTATAGCGGTAATAATAACCTTCGGAAGCCCTTCTGAGTTGACGTTAATATATTTTTCAATCTTACAATCAAGAGTATCAAACAATCCCAAATATCCATTGTCCCTATAAGAACCTGCGTCTGTTTTGTAAACTGGGTATTTTCCCCTAGTTAGATTTTGTTCAGATCGATATTGATCGGTTACACGCTTCAGCAATATTCTATCAAGCCTGTCGTTAAATGGATTTAACCCATCTGATGAAAATGGATATCGATATTTTCCATTTGCCCTTCCAACATAAAACCCAGTCGCAATAATTCCGTTTGACATTGTATAGTATTCTCTATCCGGCAAATAACCTAGTGCCATTAAATCTTCAATATGATATCCATCCGCAACATACATCTCCTCGACACCAACAGATTCACACACAAGCATATCAATGTTTCGAATTGTTTTTAATGTTGCATAAAATGGCTGACTGCCGGCCTGTGATCCAACTTCGCCAACATTGCAATTTGAATCTCTACACGATATTAGTTGTTCATTCGAGTTTATACACCTCACTGGCAAATACGATCTGTCACCATATCCATCTATTACTGAGTGCAATTTCGTCAACAAATCACCACTTACCCGTACCGGTAAAAATGGAACTTCATAATTTGGAGATGGCCAAAATTCTCCCCTTCTGCAGTAAAAAGTGCGAATGTGAGTAATTGGGTCCTGCATGAAAAAAAGCCTTCCAAGTCCACCCTGTGCTACGCAAAATCCACTATCTATCAATGCCATCATAGCTGAACCACTTGAACCAAGCTCGCTGCTATCCCCAGTTTCCATATATCTTATCGAAGCTGCACTCGTCAAGCCTTGCTGTGCATCCAACTTATTTTGATTAACTTTAAAATATTTAGGATGTCTCGCACATCCATCTTTGTCCTCCAAATATACAACTTCCATCATTAATTCAGCAACTGCAGACGATGCATTCATAAGCAAATTAATTCCATAATCCTTCCAACCGCTCCCAAGCGTAAAATATACAACAATTCCAATTGATACAAACTGATTAAAAATTTCCTTTATTTTGACTTCAAGTGTTCCGGTCAATAATCGAAACCCAAGTATCATTACATATAAAATCAAACAAGTTATAATAAATGCTTTAAAGTAAGATTGAAATCTACCATATACTGTTTGTTTAAAATTTGATATAGAAGATTGAATGGTTTCATCCTCAAAGGCTTCAAGTGCTGTCAATGCGGAACCAATGGCAACCATGTCCGTTCCTAAACTTTCATAGAATTGTGCAAAATTGTCATCCGTCACGGCTGATACTGAAAAACCGGAATCTGTTATACCGGCAAGCTTATCCTTATACTCATCCGTAAGACTTGGTCTATCTGCAGAAGCAATATTGGAATAATTATCTGATTTCATAGCCCGTAGCATTTTTACCATATTAATGTATTGCACATCATACTTTATTATCTCATTAATATCACTGATATCCCGAAGCTTAGTTGTTGTATTTCCATCACCAATATTAGATATAACACCTGTACTTTTATAGCTTTGCATATTAGCAAATACCTTTCTAATTATATTTTTATCAGCTGATATCCTAGACAACATGTCAGTAGTAACCTCATCCACCTCCATAAAGCCATCCTGCAAAGGTATATTCTTCTCAAATAAATTTCTCAAAGTACCTATTATACATTCGGCAGCTGGTGCGGTCATGCTAAAAGCACCTGGATTTTTACTACTCCCCTTCATATCTTTGCATGCTTGATCTATAATATTATTATCAATTTTTATCTCATTTCCCCACGAATCTCCAGCTCTGATCATTCTGCAGTGCGCCAAAAAGCCGTTACTCGTTGCAAAGCTTCCCATGTCAAACTGACCGGTATCTTGATCAATCCCCGGTTTACCTTGTGCCGGTTGTAAAGATGGCATTGTTTCACTGGCATGCCCCAATGGAATTCTACATGGACATGTTGAAGACGTTCGTACACACAAAATACCCGACTCACCCTTTAAGGCATACGCGCAATATCTAATACCCTTGTAACCAAAACACTCGTTTTTCTTGATCCATTGTTGAAACACACGTGGCCCATCAACGCTTTCAACGCAAATTTTGTTACTTTTACTCGCAATAAAATTATTATTCGGATCATTACCGGTTACATAATAATGCATGTTTTTAATTTGTTTATTCGTATATGGAAATGGAGATGACTCACTTCTGTCATTATCCGGATCATCTTGACATATCCTTATATAATCAGCTCCCAAAGTGGATGCCAAAAGCCAAGCACCCATGATTTCCAAAGCCGATGCCGTTCCTGCACCTAAAGCTGCAAGCTCTGCAAGAGCTGATGCAACAAAAGGCGGCGTTTCAATGCTTAATAAATATTGCTTAGTTGCTATAAATGTAGCAAGGTAAACACCCCCCACCGAACCCGCAAGTGTAGCTGTTTGAGCAGAACACCAAACTGACTCTTCGTATGGACCTCCACCTATGACTGCTTTAAAAAAATATGATAAATCAAAATAACAATATTGCTCAAAATCTGGACTCATTTCATTCATAGCCTTTTGAGCCCCTATAACCAAAAGAACCACGGTACCAATTACTGCATTTGATTTTTGTGGAGCAGCAAAAACGCTGCTGAAAATTAAAAAACAAATAAGTAGTATTTTCATTTATACAAACAAGACTAGATATTTTTACCCATTAATAAAATCTTATACCAGCTTCAATCCCATGCGTTGAAAACTTTGAAAACTCAATATTTCTATCATATAACAACCTGTCAGCAGTAAGACCTGTATTTGCGGAATTTAAATCCCTATCGGTATAATTGTTGGCAAAAGTCCTTCCTTTTCCAAGAATTGTTGATCTGAACCCAACAAAGAATGTTTTTTGTGAATCTATATCCATGTTGATATGCGCAAACAACGAAAACATTGGTGCAACGCCACCAGCCGCCGCCGGAGTCTTAAACTCAAAATAAGCAACTCCAACTCCAGCTCCAATAGAAGGATAGATCCAAGAAACTTGTCTTAAGAAATCAAAACTTGCATTGAAACTCAAGTTATAAAAATGCCCACTTCCGTAATCTTTATCTATATTAAAATTCGCTGCATCAACACCGCTCATCCTGGTCTGACTAATATTTTTATTACTGCCACTATTGAGTGAATGCATCGCAGATGATATATCAAAGCGCAAAGCCGAATACCCGAATGTAGGCTTTTCAACCCCAACCGCAACAGCAAAATATGGTGATTTTCCATATTCTCTGTCAAGAGAAAAATTTTCGATATCCGACTCACCGGGACTTGCCGTCACCCCCGTTGCTGCATTATATACACCAGTCGTTTCTTTTGATATAAACTTAGCACTTCCGCCAATACTAGTTCCAAGCGTTATTGAAGTATAAAATCTATTTTTATTTGGCCTTGGATCCTTTGGAGGTGTAATTACTTGCTGCGCTTTTACCTCCGGTATTTTAAACACACCAGCCTCCTCTTTATCAGTTTTTGCAATCAACCTTTGTCTTGCGAGCATCATAAAATACGGATTTGCCTGACTATCGTTTTCAGACGTAACGGGTATATATCTGTATTGCCTTTCACCCGTTTTATTGTTAATTATTACATTAACATGACAATTTCTACTACAATCTCCTGATTCACAGGGGCATTTCACAATTTTAGAATCATTGCCCTTTTTAACATTCGCATAATTGACATCATACTCTTCTTTTGTAATAAATTTATCAGTTTTTCTGCCAACTTTCGTATCAGATCGAATACCATTTATAACTTGTTCATCAGAAGACCCAACTTCCTTAAAATACTCCGGCGGAAACTCGAGAGGCTTTTTTTCCTCCGCATAGACGTTTGACGTACAAACTAATAATAAAAACAATAACAAAATACAACACTTCATAACATCAAAAAATCAAGTCAAATGCTCAAATATATAGTTTTGAAGCAAAGCTCTACACGTTGGTAATGTACTATTATAACTTAAAAATATATTTTGCAATAGTATATAGTTATTATTTTTTATATCGCTATCAACATCAGACTGCATCAAGCTTTCCCCGGTTTCAGATATTAAAATATTTTCAAAAATAAGATATTGTTTTAATATATCTTCATCTTTATTGTAATTTTCTTTACAAAATATTAACAGTTTTAACAATTCACTATATAAAATTTCATGAGAATCAGATTTTATCAAAGAATATATCAAAAAACATGCGGAATTTATACATAAAATTGCAGCCCTATTCATCATTAGAATAGATGAATACGATTTCAAGCAAGAAGCGCTTATCAAGCCAAGAGAGCCCTCGCGACCTGCCCAAGAAAAGGACACAAAATTTGAAATTTGATAAATTGATGAATTTTTCTTCGAATTTGCACTTTTTACAAAACCCGAAATAATTAATCCACTTTCCGATAAAACGCGAACCAAAGCATTCGAGTCACCAAGTTGCTTTAAATATATAATTACTCCAAGTTCATTCTTAATCATTGATCAACGATTACAATCTACTATATTCTTGCGATCTTCAAACATCGATATACCAATAAACAAAATACCATAAAATTACTCAATCTTATTTTTATTCTCATCAAACTTACAATTTGCTTTTTGATTATCACTATTACCACAATACGGAAGATCGTCACCACTACTGGTACCAGGAACGGGTACCGTAACGGGAACTTCTGTCACATTCGAAAAGTTAAATTTTTCATTCCCCCCAAATCGATACTCCTTATGAGCCTTGCGATAATAACTAATTCTTCCACGCCCCTTACCCCATCTTTTATTGTTGTATTTGGCATTGGCAAAATCTGTCTCAAAAAAGAAAATGATGAACGATAAGATAACAAATAGCTTAATCATGATAAAAAAACATTAAGGCAAATGCAATATTTGCCTAAAGTTAAAAGTCAAAAATTACACTACTTATTCCACTACGTTCATTTCCTCTTGCGTCGGTGTAACCTCCTTTTCACCCTTCTTCGTAGTGTCTTTATTTTTCATGTGTTTTTCCGCCTTGTTTTTTTTATTGCAGCTATGATCTTTTTTATGACACGCACTAGCTGAAACTATACCAAAAGAAAGAAACAAAAACGATAAAATAGAAAATAACTTAGTCATAAAATAAAAAATTTATAGCTTGATACTGCCGCAAATTATATCTAATTGTCAACAGAAAAATAAAAAAAATATTGACTTTTAAAAAATATGCCATAGTTTCAAAGAACGGGTTTGTAGCTCAGCTGGTTAGAGCGCTTCTCTGATAAGGAAGAGGCCGATGGTTCGAGTCCATCCAGACCCACCAGTTTTTAAAAAATCTCTTCGTAGATGATTAAAAAGTTACTTTGCGACATAACCAACTCATAACTTTATGATCGCTGTCCAGTAAAAATATAGCGTTATCCGTAAAACAAAGTTTTTGTAAAATAAACTTGACTATTAAAAAATATAAGTTAGTAGATCCTATCAAGTTGAACAAAATATGAAAGTTAAAAATTCACTAAAAACTTTGAAAAATAGATCTGCAGATTGTAAAATAGTAAAAAGAAAAGGCAGATTGTATGTAATAAACAAGAAAAACCCTAGATTTAAAGCAAGACAAGGGTAATTTGCATTACCCCTTTATCGAATTAAGCAAAGTCAGCATTGCGCTTGTTGCATTTTCTGCTCTCAAGATTCTGTCACATATTTTTATACCAATCGAGCTCATATCAGCTAAAAATTCACGTTCTTTTTCATCAAACCCCCCCTCCGGGCCTATAATTCCTATCAATTTTTTACCCCGAAATTCTGATAATATTGGAATGAAGTCAGATATTTTTTTTGCATTTTCCGATAAATCTCCAAAAAAAATAATTGAATCTTTATCCACAAATTCTGAAATTTTTTCAAGCTTTAAAATCTCACAAAATTTTGGCATGACAAGTCCTCCACTCTGTTGCAATGCGGACTTTGCAACGGCTTTCATTCGCTCATAGTTAAAATCCTTTACGTAGCAATTTTGAGAGATGATAGGCGTAATGCTTTTTACAGAAAACTGCGTTGCAATATCAATAATTTCAGCCATTTTATCTCCCTTTACGATACATTGAAATAAATGTATTTCGGGTAAAATTTCTCCAATTCTAATCACCCTTTCAACTGCCACTGTGCATATTTTTTTTTCAAGCTCTGAAATATTTACCAAAAGCTCTATTTCTTCATTAAAAATTGATATCTGCGATCCAATTTTAACACGCATTACATTTTTTAAATAATGAAAATCTTCCCCAGAAATTGAAATTTTCTTTGCATTTTTATCAATGCTATCTAAAAAAATTCTTGTCATAATCTTTTCATATATTGATAAAAACCAAATAAAATACAAACCGGAAGCAGATAGAGGATATATTCACCTAAATATAATTGCTGTTTTATTAAAATATTTGACAAAATATGAGCACATACTATGAAAAAACCTGCAAAAATTATCGATAATACTTTATGTTTTAAATTTTTTCCACGACTAGTTTTAATTTCACTGAGGCCAAAAATAATAGCCATTGATGCAAAAATCGCATAATAAAGAACTGAAAATCTTTTATGTATTTCAAAATAATATTCAGATCTGCCTGAACTTGCAATTAACTTCCAAAGATTCATTTCTCTTGGATGTATATAGAACTGACTTTCTTCTGTTTTTGTAAGCAAGGTATTCATCTGAAGTCGCATTTCTCGTGCAGTATTAACATTCGATTCAATTTGCTCTGCTTCGTTTTTTGGAATTTTTATATCAGAAATTTCAACAAAATTCATCACAACCCATGACCCATCTAGAGCGTTTTCTTCAATATATGCACTTTTAGCGTAAATTGAATAAAACTTGGTAAAATCATCCTCTTCTGATGTTTTTAATATGACAAAATTTAACATTTTATTATCCTGCAAATCCTGGTAATATATTCCAAGGTTTTTAAAACTTACAACTTCACCCGCTTTTAAAATTGATAAAATATAACTATCTCTTATGTTTGCAATGCCCTTTTCAAATGTTTTATTTGCGGACGGAGTTACAAAAAAAGCGATAATAAAAAATAATAAAAAGTTAATTAAAATAGTAATAAATGCTGGTTTTAAAATTTTAAATTGTGAAAATCCCGAAGCCTTCATTGCAACGAGTTCACTGGTAATTAAAAATGAATTATAAACCGAATATAAAACTATAACGCAAATAATTCCACTTGCTGCATACAATGAATTCGGTAAAAGTAATAGCCCAAATTTTACAATGTAATTAAATTTTATAGCACTTGCGGGAATATATTTTAGAAGTTTAATTGTTTGGGCAATAAACAAAAGTCCGATAATGCACATATATATCGTAAGATATGTGTATAGTATTTTTTGCGATATATATTTTGATATTTTATCCATATTTACCAAGCTTCGCTTTTTATACTTTTTAAAACCTCTTCATGTTTTAATATTTCATCCGGCAACACCTTAAAATCACGTTGCATTAAAACTGCCTCTCTTTTTTTTATAGTCAGCTCCTGTTTTTTTTCATCCAAAATCTCGTAAATATTCGCTCCATCATGCCTTAATGCATTAAAAACCTTTGCAAGAATCTTACTATCAATCAAGGCTCCGTGTCCAGATTGTCTTTCCGATAAATCAACTGAATATTTCTCAGCAACCGAATCAAGACTAAGCCTCGCTCCCGGGGTATGATTTCTTATTAAATCAATTGTATCAATCACCTGAAAATCTTTTAAATCAATTCCCATAGCCTCTTGAAGCTGAAAATTCAGGAAAGAGAGGTCGAATTTTGCATTATGTATTACCAAAATTGCTCTATCCTCTTCTCCTTTTACATTTTTTTCCAAAAATTCCATAATCTTTGGTGCAATTTCAGAAAAATCCGGCTTTCCTTCAAGCATTTCATCGCTAATATTCGATATTTTCTTAACAATATCCGAAAGTTTTTCATTTGCCTTTAAATAACTCTGAAACTCCCTTCCTGTAACCTCGCTATCAAACATTTCAACCATTCCTATTTCAATAATTCTAGCTCCAAGAAAAACCCGCAACCCCGTGGTTTCCGTATCAAGACACACAAATCTTTTTGGCTTATCGTTCATTTTTAAAAAAGTCTCTTGCATATAAGAAATCATAAAATATATTTTGTCAAATGTTTTTTTAGCATGATAAAAATTTCTGCATCGATTCTTTCTGCTAATTTTGCAAACCTTGAGCAAGAAATTAAAAAAGTTGAACAAGCTGGAGCCGACTTCATACATATCGACGTTATGGACGGAAATTTTGTTGATAATATCACGATCGGCGCACCGGTTATTACTTCAATTCGAAAAACTACAAATATGATATTTGATGTCCACTTAATGATAAATCGTCCTGAATTTTTCATAGAAAGTTTCGCAAAAGCCGGAGCTGATATAATTACAATTCACCAAGAAGCAACGCAAGATTTACGATCTTTGTTACTTGAAATTAAAAAATTTGGAATAAAATGTGGCGTATCTCTTCGCCCAAAAACACCGATTGAATCCATCCTTCCCTGCCTTGATATCTTGGATTTAATATTAATAATGACAGTTGAACCTGGGTTTTCAGGGCAAGGTTTTATGCATAGCCAGTTAGAGAAAATAAAACAAGCACGCAATTTAATTTACAAATCAAAACGGGAAATTTTTCTTGAAGTTGATGGTGGAATTAA
>CANDYN010000002.1 GCA_947424985.1 Rickettsiales bacterium
ATTTATATTAAGCCACCCCTCCAACTCTTCAAGCCATTTCTTATTTTCTGCCTCTTGCATCCACTGACTTGCTCTGTCTTTAGACATCCCCTTTATATTGTTCATGACTTGCTGAATCTTTGTTTTCATTGCCTGATTCTTGTTGCTTACCACTTGCTTGCCTCCTTCTACATTGGACTTTTCCTCCTCCTTTTCCATTGCCTTTGTTATTTTATCCATTTGCGCGACGTACGTCTTTAATGCATCAGGCAAATCTTCCACATTTAGACCGTAACGCTGATCATAATCATTTTTAACCTCTTGTTTAATTTTCTGTCTTTGTTTGTTGATGTTTTGATCCAATTCTTCTTTGTCAACACTATTATCAAATTTTCTTTCATCAATTATTTCATCAAAGTTATCATTTTGCTTCTTTTTGTTTCCTCTCTCCCGTCTTTGATTTCCCTTATTTTGATTGTTTGCAATATTTTCTGGCTCATGATAAACTTGATTATTATTTCGTAGCATATCGTTCACAAGGTCAACGGCATTTGCATTAGAATTTTTATGTTGTTGGATCACATTGTCCGTCTTCTTTACTCTATTTTGCAATCCATTAATTTCTTCTTGGAGAATGTTTATTTTTATTTGCTTTTGATTTGCACTATATTCATTATTATTTCCTATATCAAGCTTTTTAGCATTCTGTAATTCCGTTAATTCTTTTTGTTTTGTAACAATTTGTTGCAACAATTTTTCGTGAGCCATTTCATCTTCACGTTGACGGTATTGCGCGTTTTCTTGTGTCATTTGCCATTCGTTAAGTCCAAGTAAATCAGCAAGATCATCACCTATATTATGATCACTTTTTTCACTGGATAAAGCATCATTAGGATTGAAATCAGGATCAAATACCATTTTTTGCTGTTGAATTTTTTGCAATTCATTGGCTACGTTTTTATTCATATGTACCTCTCTTTTAATACCCATCAATGAGTGATTGATATTATTTTCTTCTTTCTGCTGAAATTGCTGTGCGTTACTTTCCCCGAGCAAAACACTATCATTTTTTTGTTGCTCGTTAAGAAAATTATTCCTCTTCACTCTCCAATCATATAAATACAAACAATCATACCAATATCAAAATAATAGTCAAGAGGATTCTTTGATATCGCACAAAAGACCTTATTCCTCTCCAAAGGGCAGGGATGAGAGGAAAATATCCCGAAAAAAATGATAAATTCAACAACAAAAACTTGCAAATTAAAATAAATAAATTAATGTATCGAAAAGTTTTAAAAATATGTCCGTTGGAATTTGGCAATTAATCCTAATCTTGGCTCTGGTGTTGATTTTATTCGGTGCCGGGAAACTTCCGACTGTTATGGGAGAAATTGGTAAAGGTATCAAAAATTTTAAAAAAGGACTGTCAAATATCGATGAAAAGGGGAATGAAAATAAAAAATAAAAATAATTCTCTTGCATAATATATTTTAGGCTTTAATAGTACTATTATTTTTTACAACATATGAAACAAGGTAAAGTTAAATGGTTTGACGCTACAAAAGGCTATGGCTTTGTGCAACCGGATGATGGCTCAGCAGATTGTTTTGTGCATATATCAGCAGTTGAGGCTTCAGGTATTGGTTCACTTGTGGAAAATGAAATGATTTCATTTGAATTAGAAACGAAAAATGGTAAAACATCAGTTTGTAATATCACAAAAATAAAATCTGCGTCGTAATTTATAATCATATTATGACAGAAAAACAAAAGGGGAAGCAAGATTTTGCTTCGTTTGACCTTCACCAAGATTTAGTAATTTCACTTAAAAATTGTAAGTTTTCAAATCCAACAGATATCCAGCAAATGGTAATTCCGACTGCATTGTCGCAAAAAGACATCTTAGCTTCCTCGAAAACAGGAAGTGGAAAAACTCTTGCGTTTTGTATTCCGATTATCCAAAAAGCAATATCAAATAGAGCAGAAGGATCGCTAGTTTTAGTTCCAACGCGAGAAATTGCGATACAAGTTGCAGAAATTGTAAAAGACTTGCTGAAGGGAAGTAGTATCAAGTTTGCCCTTTTGATTGGAGGAGAGATAATGTCCAAACAAAAAAATCAGCTTAGAGGAAATCCACAAATATTAGTCGGAACACCGGGACGTATGAACGATTACCTAATGCGTAAGATGTTAAATCTTCAAAACATTAAAACAATCGTTTTAGACGAAGCGGATAGAATGCTTGATATGGGCTTTGACGTTCAGATCAGGGAAATTTTTAAACATGTCCATAAGGATTGTCAAAAATTGATGTTCTCGGCAACAATTCCAAGGAAAATTGAAAAACTTGCAAATGAATATCTAAATGATCCAGAAATTATCACAAATGTTGTACATGGCGATATCTCCGAAGAAGTGAAAGATATTATTCAAATTTGCAAAAAAGCAACAAACTTTGATGAAAAAATTAAGATTCTACTTGATGCATTAAACGGTAAAAATGGAACAGTGATAATTTTCGCCAATACAAAATCAATTGTTGAAAAAATTTGTGATATATTGCAAGATGAAAATTTCTCCTGTGAATTTATACATGGAGAATTAAAACAAACTGCGCGTGCAAAGATAATTGAAAAATATCGCGCTAGTAAATATCAAATCTTAGTTGCAACAGATGTTTTGGCAAGAGGTCTTGACGTTGATCATATTGAACACGTTATAAATTTCGATATGCCGGCAAATTTCGATGAATATACACATAGAATCGGTCGAACGAATAGACACCAAGGAGCAAAAGGTGAAATTTTGAATTTAATCTCTCAAAAAGATTTCCAAGTTTTTACGGAAATTTGCGAAAAATTGAAGAATATTAACTCAGAAGGAATCGACTTTCCAAGGTCAAGTATGCAAAACAGAAGACCACAAAGATCCGGCTTTAGAAATAAAGATAGTGGATTTGGTGGACCAAGACGTGAACATAGAGACGGCGGAGGATACGGAGGTGAAAGAAAAAGCTTCGGAGCCGGTGCTTTTGGCGGGGAAAGACGCGAAAGAGACGGAGACGAAAGAAGAAACTATAATCCAAACCGCGAAGATAGAGATGACAGACGTCCAAGACGCGAAGAGGGCGGTGCCTTCGGTGGCGGAAGTGGCGAAAGAAGAAGCTATCCCGGTGGCGCTAACAGCGGAGGATTCGGACATAAAAAAAGACCTGAGAAAAAGTGGGATAATTAGAGCTATCTATATTCGTCATCCCGGACTTGATCCGGGATCCAGTAAAATATTTAAATTATTTAAATGGATCCCCGCATGCGTGAGGATGAAGTAACAATCCCCCTCCAAAGGGAGAGAGTGGGGGTGAGAAAGATTTTTACAACAAAAATCGCAGCTATTATATGCTACGATCACTGCGTTGCTTAATTGCCGACCTGTCTCGACGACTTTGTGCTTTTAATGGAGCTTCATATACGTTTTGTTTATAAACCATCTGCTCATTTACTTGTTGAGCCTTGGATTTAGGTCTTGGTATCTTAAATTGCTGTTCTATATTTTGTGAGGTATTATTTATTGGTATTTGAGTAATATTTTGATTTTGTAATACATCTACTAATATTTGATTATTAAGTGTTTGCTTTTTTGCCTTCTGCTTATCATTCTTCTTCTTAATGTATTTTGTCTTCTCAGCCTTAGTCATGCTTTCAAATATTGACACTTTAGGCGTCTTCCTATACCCCTCCTGCCTCTTGCAATACTTCATCTTTTCATCTTTAGTCATCTTGCTAAGCCGTATCCTCCTATACTCCGCCTGTCCCTGATAATACTCCTTCTTTTCATCTGCAGTCATCTTGTCAATCTTATCTTTCTTACGTTCCGCCCGCTTCTTTTTTTTATCCTCCTCCTTTTGAGTGTCAGTCATATCTCCATACGCTTTCTTCTGTGGTTTGTTTATGAACGGACCTTGAAATGTTATATTTTGTATAGATGTTGGTGTATTATTATGTATGCTGTAATCATTATTACGATGTGAGTTTAGGGTAAAATGTGGCAGCATACCTTGACTTTGAAATGTATTTATTCGATGATCATTGTTATAATACAACGATTGATTGCTTTGCTTTTCCTGATTGCATTGAGATAATTGATCAAAATTTTGACCATCATTACTAGACATTTCTTTTTCATTGCTATTATAATATATTTCATTCTCAATATCCTCCTGTTCCTGTATTTGTGGTAGAAACAATCCTTTTTTATTCATAAAAATCAACTAAAGGTTGAGTTTGGCAAATTCAGAAATAATTGTCAAGATGTAATTATTGTAAACACATCAACCCCCAATTGAACCTATAAAGCTCCAAACATCAAGCAATAACAACGAAAAAACCATACTTGATACTAAATTCACATAAAAACTTGCATATTAAAAGATATTTGCCATTATTAAAAATGTATTTTTTACTTAATTTATGAAAAAATTTGTTCCCTTGGCAGCCCTATTGCTGTTATTTTCGTCCTCCAAATCTTTTGCTATGATGGTAAGTGAAGAATGTAGAAGTGAAATTAATAAACTCTGTCCCATGAAAACCAAAAAAGATCATGAGAAAATGAAAGTTTGTATAGATAACAATTCTTCAAAGTTTTCAAAAAAGTGCTATCAGGAAATGAATGATATGCGCGTTTGTAAAGATGAAGTTAGCAAATTTTGCCCAATGTCAAAGAAAGACAGAAGTAAAGATGAAATGATGAAAATGAAAGACTGTGTTGATAAAAACTTGTCAAAACTATCGCAAAATTGTCAAGTCGTGATTCAAAAATCCAGAGAAGAAATGAAAGCTAAAATGGCTGCGTGTGAACCTGATGTAAAAAAGTTCTGCTCAAATGTTAAACAAGACGATCATATGGGAGTTAAAAAATGCCTAAAAAAGCATAAAGATGAACTCTCTAGTGAATGTAAAGCTGTAAGTAAACATAGAATGTAGCTGTTACATACATGCAAGTTGTTTTGTGCCCACATCCGCCTATTATAGTTCCGGATGTGGGCAAAAGTGAACTCTCCAAAACAAAAAAAACAGTCCATGCAATGAAAACTCTTTCCTCGGAAATAGTGCAATCAAAACCCGATACAATTATTCTCGTAACACCCCATTCCGTACTTAACAAAACCCATTTCAGTTTCTATCTGGATCCAAACATAAGCGGTAATCTAGCAAAGTTCAATGCCCCAAATGCTAAGTTAAATTTCAACCTTGATGCCGAATTTATATCAAATCTTGTAGAAATCGTACATAAAACAAAAATTAAAATTACGGCAATTGAAAAAAATACAACACTTGATCATGGAAGCTTTGTTCCTCTGTATTATCTACAGAAAGCTGGATATAAGGGTGATGTTGTTGTTTTTAATTACTCCGGACTTGGTCGCGATGAACATATTAGATTTGGTGAATTAATAAAACAAGCAATGCTTGAACAACCAGAAAAAAATTTCGTTTTTGTTGCAAGCGGAGATCTAAGTCATAAACTAAAACCCGAAGCCCCCGCAGGATATAATGAACATGCCCAAGAATTTGATAATATTATCATAGATAGCATTAAAAGTGGAAATTACAATAAAATTATTGAAATATCAGATGGTATGCGTGAAACAGCAGGGGAGTGCGGTTATAATTCATTAATGGTTGCCCTTGGTGTCCTTGATTGTAAGCCAATTAACCCCAAAGTAATTTCCTATGAAGCCCCCTATGGAGTTGGTTATTTGGTCGCAAGCCTATGAAGCCAAATGAATTTGCTCGTTTTGTTGTAGAAGAATATATCATGTCTGGGAAAGTTCCAAAGTCACAAAAATTAAGCGATATAAATAATTCCGCAAAAGCAGGAGCCTTCGTTTCAATTCATACAAAATTCAATGAGTTACGTGGTTGTATCGGAACAATTATACCGGTTCGTGATAATGTGGTAGATGAAATAATCCATAACGCAATCGCCGCCGCAACAAAAGATCCAAGGTTTCAACCCGTGACAAAAAAAGAATTGTCCGAGTTAAATTATTCCGTTGATGTTTTATCCCCACTTGAGCAAGTTAAATTGTATGATTCGTTAAATTCCAAAATATATGGCATTGTTATAAAAACTAAATCCAATAAAAGCGCAGTTTTACTGCCAAATCTCGATGGCATTAATACCGCAGAAGAGCAAATTGCTATCTGTAAAAGCAAAGGAAATATTGATGAAAATGAAGAAATTGATTTATATAGGTTTACAGTTAAGAGATTTGGATAAGATCCCCTCACCCCTACCCTCTCCCTCAGGAGAGGGGGCTTGCTCACATCTTATTTCTTACTCCCTCTCCTGAGGGAGAGGGTAGGGGTGAGGGGAGAAATAAAGGAAACCAATTCTCCAAAACCCTCCCAATCTCATAATAAAAAACCTCATATCCAAAGTGAGATAAAATGGACTCAGCGTGAAACTGAAAAGAAGAAAAGTTCTCCCCACGAAGTGCAATTATCTCATCAGTCTTGAGTCTACAAACCGAAAGTTTGTTTTTTTTTGCAATTTCTTCATCATACCTTGCAATAAAAGTATTATAAAACCCAAGTTTTCTAACACCTAGATCAAATAAATCAATCTCAAGTTGAACCCCCTGCATGTTAAACGAAGCTTTTTTTAACTCAAAACCAAGAGCTTGCGAAATAATTTGATGCCCAAGGCAAACACCGATAAATTTTTGCTTGGTTTTCAAAATTTCAGATAAAACTTCATGATTAAACACTATTTTCTTCTCATTCGAAGATGGGTCTCCCGGTCCGGGTCCCAAAATTACCAAATCACAATCCGATAAAACCTCATACTTGTCGTATTTTCTATACGAAATAATCTTTACATCACATCCCATTTGTGATAAAATATGAAAAATCATCCAAGTAAAACTATCCTCATTATCCAAAATATTTACTTTTATTCTGGATACGCGATTAAATTTTAAAAATATCTTTGGAGTCGCGAAATGTAACCAAAAATCAGATAACTCCCGATTTCGCTCACTCAATTTTTTCAATAAATGCGAGTCGTTTTTAAGTTGAGATAAAACTTCATATCTCTCAGTAAAATTACCCAAAATTGCCCTCAAAACACCAGCCTCCTTCGCCTTTATTTCAAGTAATTCATCAAGTGGATTCGATAAAGAAACAATCGTAGCTCCCGATTGGATCTCAAATTTTCCATCCTTTTGAATGTGTAAAGTGCGAATTGTTGTTACCCCGTCAAGGCTTTCGTGGTTTTTGCTATCGAGTAAAAATAACGATCCACAATAATATTTACGAGATGATTTTTCATATTTTTTAATTATACGACAAGCGTTCTCAAACGGTCCACCAACAAGCGAAGGTGCATGCATACTTGCTTTTACAACAAAATTAGCCTCGTGCTTACTCTCTCCCGTTAAAATATATTCAGTATGAATCACTCTTGACATTTCTTTCAAAAATGGACCAAAAACTCTCCCTCCGTCTTTACATATATGCGCCATCATTTTAAGCTCCTCGTCAACAACCATGAAAAGCTCATTTTGCTCTTTTTTGTTATCCAAAAACCCCAGCAATCCCGCCTTATCCTCAGCAAAACTTCCTTTCTTCCGGTACGTTCCCTTGACCGGATTCATAGAAACCGTTTCACCCTTAATATTTAAATACATCTCAGGCGTTGCACCTATGAAAAATTCATTCCCCGTAAAAATGCAATATGCCCAATAATATCCATATTCCTCTTTAATTATGTTTTTAAAAATTGACAAAGCGATATCAAGCGAAAAACCCTCAATCTCACCAAACGTCTTGCGGGAAATTACAAAATTACTACCTTCGCCTTCCTTGATTTCATTTTTAACAACTCTTCCAACAATTTCACAAAATTCCTCGTCACTATATTCATATTCAAGACTTCCATCTTTAATTCTAGCTTCATGCTTACCACATATTTCAAAGAACTCATCAAAGCCAAATTTTTTCTCAACTTCAATATCAAGTGCAATGATTTTCTCGCTTCCATGTGCCTCAAACCCCAACTCGCGCATTTGACAAAATGGTATAATATTAAGAAGCTTTCCACCTTGTTTTGCGTGATATGAAAAAATCTCATCAATTGTCTCAAAGTTCATGATATTTCCCTCAAAAAACTCAAGATAATCCCTCCCGGCTCTTGAAATTAACGCAAAAGGCTTGTCTTTTTTGATCATTTTTATAAGGATGAATATCCAAATAAAGAGTAATATATTCAAAAAAGTCAAGATTTTTCCTTGCAAAAAAATATTTTATATTCTAAATTAAATTGCGTATTATGCAACATGAGCAAACTCTCAATAAATCTTGATTATAACGGCGAAATCCCAAGAGATTATCGAGAAATAAACGGTAAAATGAAAAATTTTCCCTCAGGCGAATTTGAATTTTCGATAAACGAAGATATCGCGAAAAGCGACGTCAAAGTCTTTCAAACCTTTAAACTCGGAGAATTTAATAATCAAATTATAAAACTACTAATTACTTGCGACGTTCTAAAGCGAAACAATGCAAAATCCGTAACACTTTATGCGCCGTTTTTACCCTATTTCAGACAAGATAAAATAGATGAAACCAAAACCTCGCTAGGCTCAAATCTACTTGTAGACCTGCTTTCTTATGCAAAAATCGATAAAATAATAACCTACGATCTACATATTACCCATATTGAAAAATTTTTTACTAAAAATATTGAACATAAAAGCATGATTCCGCAGTTTTTAACGGATATAAAGTCAAAATTCAAAGATGATGAAATAACTATCGTGTTTCCGGACTCAGGATCAGCCCTGAGATTTAAAGATTTCATAAAAGACTTAAATCTCAAGTTCGTAATAATAAATAAAGAACGCAAAGATGATAAAATAACAATGGAAATAAATGATTCAGTTCTTGGACAAAAGTGCGTAATACTTGACGATATAATCGACGGAGGAGGGACGATGATTGAAGCCGCGAATTTATTAAAAAACCAAGGCGCAAATGAGATTTTTGCCTATGCCGCGCATGGGATTTTTTCAAACTCTGCCCAAGAAAAACTCGAAAAATCAAATATTTCAGAAATCGTAGTGAGTAATTCACTTGATGTTAAAAGCTCCGGAAAGATACGGGTTATAAATATTTAATGATTGATAAGGAGGAAGCGAGTCATTGGAATAAATAAAACACAAATCCCCACCTTCTCCCTTTGAAGAGGAAATGCTTACTCTCCAACCATCCTATCAAATACATCATCACTTACTAAAGTTTCTTTTATCGCACCATGATTTTTTTCAATGCCTGCTGCCTCTCCAACTCTTTCCATAAAATAAATTATTTTATCTCTGAGTTCAAGATTGGTAATACTTTCAAAAGCCATATTTAATTGCTTTAATTGAATTTCAGCTCTCTGAGCCAGTTGTTTTTGTGTCATAAATAAACCAAATAATTAATAAAAAATACTTGGTGCCAGGAGTTTAGCAACACCTTAAAACCCAGTGCTTACCCTATTCGATATCAGAGATACCTTATTCAGATAAACTCCTGACGTGCAGGAGTCCTTTGTACGATTGAAGCTCGGACAAAATATAACTGATTTCAAAGTGTTGCTAAGCACTGTCAACCATTACAACTAGTGTATATGTAATTTCATAAAAGTCAATTATAAAATAATTTGTAAAGTTTATTTAGCAAATAACCTCTTAAACACCTCCTCACTTCTTAGAGTGTCAGCAATAGCACCATGATTTCTTTTAATACCCGCTGCTTCACCAACTCTTTCCATAAAATAAATTATTTTATCTCTAAGCTCTAAATCGGTAATTGACTCAAAAGCCATGCTAAGATGTTTTAATTGAATTTCAGCTCTGTGAGCCAATTGTTTTTGTGTCATAAATAAACCAAATAATTAATAAAAAACTACTTGGTGTCAGGAGTTGAACACACCGAAAACCTAGTGCTCATCCTATTAATGCCTTATTAGGAGCATCTTATTCAGATGAACTCCTGACTTACAGGAGTCCTTTGTACGATTGAAGTTCGGACAAATATATATAACCGGCATTCTGTGTGTTCAGCACCATCAACCAATGTGGACAATATATACGATAATTTTATAAAAGTCAAGGGTTCTTTGTTGCTCAATCATTATCGTATCTTTCCAACCATCCTATCAAACACATCATCACTAACCAATGTTTTTTTTATCGCACTATGATTTCTTTCAATACCTGCTGCTTCCCCTACTCTTTCCATAAAATATATAACCCTATCTCTAAGTTCAAGATCAGTAATTGATTCAAAATGCATACTTAAATGCTTTAATTGAGTTCTAGCTCTTTGAGCTAATTGTTTGTGTGTAAAAGTCATAAATAAACCAAATAATTAATAAAAACTACTTGGTGTCAGGAGTTTAGATACACTCAAAAATCCAGTGCTCATCCTATTGAATGCCCAAGAGCATCTTATTCAGATGAACTCCTGACATAACAGGAGTCCTTTGTACGACTGAAGTTCGGACAAATATAACTGATTTTTGAGTGTATCTAGCACCGTCAACCAATGTGGATAATATATACGATACTTTATAAAAGTCAAGAGTTCCTTGTTGTTCAATCATTATCACTCTCCAACCATCCTATCAAATACATCATCACTAACCAATGTTTCTTTTATCGCACCATGATTTTTTTCAATTCCAGCAAACTCTCCCACTCTTTCCATAAAATAAACTATTTTATCTCTAAGTTCGAGATTAGTGATACTTTCAAAAGCCATGTTAAGATGTCTTGATTGAGTATCAGCTCTGTGAGCTAATTGTTTTTGTGTAAAAGTCATAAATAAACCAAATAATTATAAATAAAAAATTACTTGGTGTCAGGAGGCTAGAAACACCGAAAGTCTAGTGCTTATCCTATTGAATGCTTTAGGGCATCTTATTCAGATAAACTCCTGACTTACAGGAGTCCTTTGTACGATTGAAGTTCGGACAAAAATATAACTGACATTTAGTGTTTCTAGGCACCATCAACCAATGTGGATAATATATACGATCACTTTATAAAAGTCAATTATAAAATAATTAGGGAAAAGATAGTAATTTTAATATCGTAAGAGAAGAAGGTGCTGTAAATACCTTACTTATTAGCAGCCGCTTTCTTTGCTTCGTCAATTTTGTGCATGCAATCAATCGCAAGCTTTGGACTCCCAACATATTGCTTACAATCCTTATATCCTCCAATTTTATCCGCAAATCTTTTGCACTCCGCGCGAACACCACTTGGGAAAATACATCTCGCCCAAAGCTTAAAATCACCGGAAAAAGGACACGTTGTGTAGTCAGAAGGTGAACAGTAATTAAGACCGTGTTGCATAACCTGACCCTTAATTGTGGCCTGATTTACAATCGCCTGAGCCTGAACAGTGTTTGCGTTTGAAATAACGGCAGCAAAAGCGTTTGATGAAAACAGAACAACTACTAAAAATAAAATAATCTTTTTCATAAACTTATAATTTAATTTTTAATTCCTTTGTGTAATCTCATCAACACACTCCAATGTCTGTTTTTCATTGTCATACTTCTGACAAGCGGGATACTGTAAAACAAGCTGTCCATATTTTTGGCAATAAGAGCTGACATCCGCATTTGTCGCAACGCACTGAAGATAGTTTGAAGATGATCCACATATTCTATCGTCAGCCTCTGAACAATTGGCAGCAAAAGCGTTTGATGAAAACAAAACAAATACCGAAAATAAAATAATCTTTTTCATAAATAAAATAATACGATTTCAAAAGATAAGTGTAAATTCAATAAAAGTCAATTATTTTTTTATTATGACTTTTTTAAAACCAACATTAACCTCTTCGTATAGCCTCAATGCAATTTAATGTATCGAATTCATTGTCGTGTATTTTACACTCCGGATATGTTAAAACAAGAAGCCCGTACGTCTTACAGTCAAAACTAACGCGTATATTATCCACAATACAATCAATATAGCTTGAAGATGGTCCACAAATGTCATCGTCTTCCGGTAAACAATTGTTAGCCAAAGCGTTTGATGATAAAACCAGAATGGCAATAAAAAATAACCCAACGCCCTTAAGCACAGCAAAAGAAAATTTTAAAAGAATAGTACAATTTTCGTAAGAGTCAAAAATATTTACGCTTTTTCAGCCCAAATTTCATCTTGATTTCCGAGTCCATAAATTTGGCTAAAATTTTTTTGATTCATTCCAAAAGCCAAGAACCCATTATCAATACCGTTTCTACTATCAAGATATGCAAGTTCAGAGACATAATCAACTTCACCAAAGGCAGTTTTAAATGGCATAGTTATTGAACGATTTGTAAAATGCAGGTTGATTAAATCTCCTCCTGCGATATTGAAATTACTATCTTTTCCCCAATTATTTTATAATTGACTTTTATAAAATCATCGTATACATTGTTCATATTGGTTGACGGTGCGTAACAACACTGAGTGCCGGTTATATTATTTGTCCGAACTTCAATCGTACAAAGGACTCCTGCATGTCAGGAGTCTATCTGAATAGAGATACTATGTATTAAATAGGATAGGCACTGGGTTTTCTGTGTTGTTACCCTCCTGACACCATTTGGTTATTATTAATAATTATTTGGTTTTTTTATGACTTTTACACAAAAACAATTGGCTCACAGAGCTAACACTCAATCAAGACATCTTAATATGGCTTTTGAATCAATTACCGATCTTGAACTTAGAGATAAAATAATTTATTTTATGGAAAGAGTTGGAGAGGCAGCAGGCATTGAAAAAAATCATGGTGCGATAAAAGAAACTTTAGTAAGTGATGATGTATTTGATAGGATGGTTGGAGAGGTACGATAATGATTGAGCAACAAAGAACCCTTGACTTTTATAAAATCACGTGCATAATTATTTATAATGGTTGACGGTGCGTCGAAACACCTTTAGATCAGTTATTACTTGTCCGAGCTTCAATCGTACAAAGGACTCCTGCATGTCAGGAGTTTATCTGAATAAGATGCTCTTGAGTATCAAATAGGATAAGCACTGGATTTAAGAGTGTTTCGACCCTCCTGGCACCATTTAGTTATTATTTAATTATTTGGTTTATTTATGACACAAAAACAATTGGCTGAAACAAAGCTCCAATCTAAACAATTGAAGCATCTTAACATGCATTTTGAATCAATTACTGATCTTGAACTCAGAGATAAAATAATTTACTTTATGGAAAGAGTTGGAGAAGCAGCAGGTATTGAAAGAAATCATGGTGCGATAAAAGAAACTTTAGTAAGTGATGATGTATTTGATAGGATGGTTGGAAAGTAAGCTTGGCTTTTGTATACATAACAATTATTATTTACATTTTCTTCTGTCAAAAAAAAGTCTTTATTTGTCATCCTCGCGAAGGCGGGGATCCATCTATATTTTTTCTGGGTCCCCGCCTTCGCGAGGATGACAGGAGTGAGGAGAGTGGTGTGAAGAAATATTCAACAATTTCATTTGACTTTTTCTTTTCACGTTTTATATTAAATTATCTAGTTTAGAATTATGAGCAATTTACCAAAATGGAACCTGAAAACAATGTATGATGCAATAAATGACCCAAGAGTTGAACGAGATTTAACCAAGGCCGCAAATGACGCAAAAAGCTTTGCAAGCGACTATGAAAATATGATAAAAAACCTACAACCGGATGGAATTTTCACGGCGCTTGAAAAATATGAAGAGATAAATAATCTAACCGCAAAACTTTATGTTTTTGCGTTTTTAAACTATGTAACAAATATCTCAAATCAAGAAAGCTCAAGCTTTTTGCAAAAAATAAAAGATAGCTTAACGAAAATTACCGTCACGCTTAGCTTTTTTACAATACAAATTAATGAAATTACAGATGAAAATTTCAAAAAAATAATGGAAAATGAAGGTAAAATTTCAAAATATAAACCGTATTTACGAGATGTCAGAAGATTTCAAAAACATATCCTTTCAAAAGAAAAAGAAGATATCTTAATTCAAAAAGATAGCACGGGAATTGAACAAATCATAAGAATTTTCGATGAACATCTAGCGCATTTAAAATTTAATATCGACTCAAAACCTGTTAATTTATCCTCTGCACTTGAAATGTTGTCATCGCACGATCCTGAAAAAAGAAAACAGGCCGGACTTGAACTTGGTAGGGTTTTGGATGAAAACGCGTGGTTTTATTCGGTAATTTTCAATGTAATTGCAAAAAATCAATCAGTTGACGATGGACTAAGGGATTATGAAAAACCGGTATCTAGTCGTAATCTTTCAAATTTTATCGAAGACGAAGTCGTTGCATGTCTTGCAAATTCCGTGAAAAAACGTTATTCATCAATTGCACATAAATATTATCAAATTAAAGCAAAACTTTTGAATAAAGAAAAAATCGAATTTTATGACAGAAACGCACCAATAAACGTTGGCGAAGAAAGATCCTATTCGTTCGATGAAGCAAAAAAAATCGTCCTTGAAGCGTATTACGACTTCAGCCAAGAAATAGGAAAAATCGCGGAAAAATTCTTTGATGAAAAATGGATCGATGCCGAAGTTAGCGAATTTAAAATGAGCGGTGCATTTTGCCACCCAAATGCCGTTGAGTTAAACCCTTATGTAATGATGAGCTATTTCGGAAAAGTCCGCGATATTTCAACCCTTGCGCATGAACTTGGGCACGGAATTCACATGTATTTATCAAGAAATTGTGGAATATTAATGCAAAATACACCCTTAACAATAGCTGAAACAGCTTCGCTTTTTGGTGAACAACTTGTTTTTGAAAAAATGCTGAAATCGGCAATCTCAAAAGAGGATAAGGTGGCGATTTTATCACAAAAAATCGAGGACACAATTAATACAATCGTGAGACAAATCTCGTTCTTTGATTTTGAAACTAAAATTCATGAAAAAAGAAAGCACGGAGAACTAAAAACCGAAGAAATAGGAGAAATCTGGATTGAAACCCAAAGAAATTCACTCGGTGACTCTATAAATCTTCCAAAAGAATATCAAAATTATTGGGCGTATATTTCACACTTTATCCACTCGCCTTTTTATGTTTATTCCTACGCCTTTGGAAATTTACTCGTAAATGCGCTATTTAATTGTTATAAAAAAGAAATGGTGAGTGATTTCTCAACAAAATATATTGAAATGTTGTCAAGCGGAGGAAAATTACACCATGGCGAGCTTTTATCGCCTTTTGGGTTAAACGCAAAAGATGAAAATTTTTGGAACCTCGGTCTTGACCTAGCGGAAGACATGATCAAAGATCTTGAACTTGTAATTAATTCTTAAGATATTGAAGGATCAATAACGCCAGCTGCACTAAACCCTTCGGCGCGAATTTTGCATGAACCACAATTTCCACAAGGTTTTTCCTCGATCGGATCGTAACAAGAAATTGTTTTTGAATAATCAACCGAAAGACGAGTTCCAAGCTGTATTATCTCAGCTTTTGTCATGTCAAGCAAGGGAGTTTTTATTTCAAATTTCCCCTCAAAAGACGTTCCAAGATTGATTGTTTTCTCAAAAGATTTAATAAATTCAGGGCGGCAATCCGGATATCCACTATAATCAATCGCGTTCGCACCTATAAAAATCTCACTAACGCCTATACTTTCCGCAAAACCGCTCGCAATTGAAAGGAAAATAGTATTCCTTGCCGGAACATAGGTCGACGGAAAGGCGTTATGACTAATCCCCCCTGTGTCATTTGCAATTAAAGCTGAATTAAAACCGGAGAAAATCTCCCGCATATTAAAAATCTTATGAGAAATTCCATATTTTTTTGCATTTTCTGCCGCAAGCTTCAATTCAATTGCATGTTTCTGTCCATATTCAAAACTAATTGCAACAACTTCATAACCCTCACTTAAAGCAAAAACAAGAGTAGTAACGGAATCAAGTCCACCGGATAAGAGTAATACGCACTTTTTTTTCATACTACTTCTTTTGAGTCATTAAATTATTCGTTGTCTTGGAAGCATTCTCGCCAAGAGTGTGATATTCGGAATTTGGCGCGCTTGGCTGCGTCATGCCAGTCTCGTCAATAGTTTTTCCTAAATCCTCCTCAGCTTTAGCTATATCATAATTATCTCCCGCAAGTTGATTCTTTTGGTCGTTTTTATCCGGACTATTCATATCTTCCTGTAAGGGCTGAGCCTCCGGTTCGTCAATCAAAGACTGGATATCTTTAAGAGCATCCTGCTTTTGGTTGAAGATGAAATACTCCCTTCTCACAAGCGAAGCGCTAAGAGCTATCGGATCAAAACCAAGTCCAGTTTTCTTGGAACCAACGTTTTCACGATCAGTTAAAATGATTGCAATTTTATCGATTGGATCGTAATCCATAATCAAACCAAGAGTTCCGCTGTTTCCATTAACTAATTCATCGATATTAACAGACGTTTTTGCAAAATCACGGATCAAAATAAGCTGAGCAGGCTTGATTTGCTTTGCAGGATTTGTAATCTTAATCGGCTCAAAATATTGCAAGAATTCGTTATACTCAGACAGAGCATTGACAATATGCGAAGCAACGTAATCCTGTCCATATTTAATCCTATGGAAAGCTAAAAAGTGCTCTTGCGTAATATTTGGCTTTATATTAAATATTTTTGAATACCAAGGGGAATATTTAAAGTCTTCAGAGAACTCTTTTCTTGCATTGCGAGAGAAGGTATAAATATCGTCGTAAGCGTTATTTACCAAGGTAAATCCATAAGAATTATTGCCCAATTTTTGCACATATATCGAATTCTTAACTTGTGAATATGCATCCGAAACAATAAATTTACGCGGTAAAGGTAAAACTTTAAAGCTGTAAGTCAAATCAGCAAACGTTTTATCTTTTTTAATCTTATTTTTATACCCTTCCGGATCTATTTTTACATATATAGCGTTTAAAATATGCATTAAAGAATTCAAGCTTTTATCGCCCGAAATATCTTTCTTATCGCTATGACAGAAAAATACCTTTCCACTGCTAAGCGAAATTTCAGGCGGTAATTCACCTTTCAAAAAGTTATTTTTATATTTTGTAAACAACGCAATTCCGCTTGATAAATTGTCAACGGAAATTTGATCAATAAATTTTACAACACGATCTTTCGATGAAATCCCATATACAGTTGCATCAGAATCTTTTATATACTTTGCAATAATCTTATGATTGTTAATTTCATCCTTCATTAATTTTATAATATCCAAAGAAATGGATTCAAAATTTGCTTCCGAAATATGTTTTTCCCTAATAATCGACAGTAAATCATAAACGTCTTTTACGACAATGGTATTGATAAATTTCTCATATTGTAAAGCGGATTTTAAAGTTTTGTCTTCAAAGCTATCCGCAACTTGAAGATTAAATTTTTCTTCGGTTAAAACGTAAGGGCAAGAATCAGAGGCATTGTTTGCAACGTAACCGCTAATACTTGTACAGGAAGATAAAAATAGGACTAAAGCGGATAAATAAGCAAATTTATTTTTTGTCATGAGCGAAAATAAAATTATCGACGGCAGTGGGCGCTGCTGGTTTTCCGGCAGGGCGAGACACTATAGTTTTTTCATCAAGTTCCTTTTGCGTACAAAGCCCCATAATTACAGGGTTTTTAGCAGACAAACCTTTAATTGCAGCGTGACTCCCATCTCGTATCTTCCCAACGGCATTAGCAGTCGCGCCGCATAAAGACGATATTTCCTTGTCGCTAAGATGGTTATATTTGATCAAAAGATATAAAGCTCCACATAAAACGTCTGTTCTTTTTGCCATTCCAACATATTTCCTTCCTTTTGTTTTTGTGTTTATCACAGTTAAAGTATCAGGTGAAATGTTTAAACTAAATTCCTCATTTTCTTCACATCTTGCGATTTCCTCTGGTGTTAATTGAAAATTCTCAAGTGGATTTGATTCAGCGATTATAACTTCGCCGTCAGCAATTGCCTCAACTTCCATATAATGTATCCCACAAAATTCAGCAATTTGGTCGAAAGTCAAAGATGTATTATCAATTAACCAAGACGCAGTTCCTTTTGGGTTTATAATATATTGTTTCGCCATACTAAATTACAATTTACAGACTATAAAAGCATTTTTTATAAAATCAAGTTATATTTTTACTATAATACATTTTTTTATCGCACTTACCCGTTAAAAGGTCAATATACAGCGGAGAAAACGCCTCTCCCGTTACATTTCCAAGAGTTCTTATCGGTCCGATTATTTTGTCTATCGCAAAAATTAAAGAAACAGCTTCAATTGGGTAATTAAGCGTCGTAAGTACACCGGAAAGTATTATCACAGCGCCACCCGGAACTGGAGGGGAGCCAAGTGAACTTAAAAAACAAACTACTCCAATTGTAAAATAACTCGATGGAGTCAGTGGAATCCCAAAAAGTTGTGCGACAAAAACAGTATATAAAGCCAAACAACAAGCTGTTGCATTCATATCAATGCTGGTTCCGATTGGCATTAAAAGTTCAGCAGAGGACTTTGTTCCGCCTAAGTTTTCATAAACATTTTTCATGTTCATAGGCAGGGTCGCGGCGCTACTTCCAGTTGCCAAAGCAAAGATTTGAACCGGAATCATCTTTCTTATGAAAACGAACGGATTCACGCGGTGCCTCGCCCAAAGCATAGCGGGATATAAGACAAAAACCATAAAAATAATTGCCGAAACCGCCGTAAAAAGCAACTTAAATAATACGCTAATTGTTGAAGCGTTTTGAGATCCGGCTATCCACACTACCAAACCAAAAATCCCGAACGGAGCGAATTTCATTACAATTTTAATCATGGCATACATAACTTTCGCCATATTTTCAATCCCGGCGATAAACGACTCACCAACCTTCTCACGTCCAATTGAAACCGCAACTGCAAATATAATTGCAAAAAACATAACCTGCAGTAAATCAGCGCTGCACATAGCCTGGAAAGCATTATCAGGAACCATGTGTAAAATTTTATCCCCAATTGAAACGTTTGCAGAGGCAGAGGCAAGGAGGTTCTTCGTAGAAGAATTAATCGAAAGAGAGTCAGGATTAAATCCAGAAACAATCCCCGGTCTAATAATAATTGCAACAACAAGCCCCGTGATAACACCCAAAATGTTCGTAATTGCAAAAAGCCCTATCCCTTTTTTTGCGGCACTCCCGAGTGCAGTAAGATCTTTCATGGACAAAATCGCTGAACTGATTGCAAAGAAAATCAATGGAACAATCGTCATTTTAACGAGATTTAAAAAAATGTCCCCCAAAATCTTAAAATCAAGCGGAACTATTCCAATATTCACATACCTAAGTGAAACGCCAAATGCGGCAGCTATAATTGCAGCAAGAAAAACCTGTCCGCCAATTCCAAGAGCAAAAAACTTTCTAAGCGGAAGCAATAAAATGCCCAATACCAAACGCAAAGATTTATTCATACTTAACCAATAACGGCAAAGGACATAACGCAACCTTTGTATGGACTGTCATTGTCCGATTTTGCATATCCATTAGCATTCCAAATATCTCTGTTTGCCTGAGTATTACCCGCGTTACCCATGAGCCCCCAAGATACGTATCCAACATCTGCAGCTGCAAGGTGTGCTCCGTAAGTTGTACAGCCAAACACTTCTGCAGCAACTTCCGTTCCGCCGGCATAAGTCGGACTGGAATTAAAAGGAACAATATCAGAACCAAAAACCACAGAAGTTGGCCCGTTTGGTAAGCCATCATCGATTTTTTTATCAAGTTTGTAAGCAGAACTTGCAGATAAAGCGGCAACCGGAGTGTAAAACGGGTGATCATATCCACCAACCGACTTCGCATAAGCTGCATAAAAATTACCCGATGTATTTAAACATGCCCCAGCTGTGGATGGATTTGCAGTCAATGAACCTTGATTTGCTTGAGGACCTGCACAGCTTCCGGTCTTGCCCGAAGCAAAAAGCTTTGCATTTGGAAGACTGCCATAGCTAAATAGAGTCAATTTTGGAATCATACTCCAATTAACCTTTCTATTAATTCCAGTTGTTGGACTTGAATATATACTACGAGACATAACTCCACCTGTATCTGTAATCTTATTGCTTATTGTAAATAAAAACTGCCAAGCAAGAGAATTGTTAAAACCTGCTTTTGGTAAGTGTCCACGCATTACAATCTCATAAGCCCTAGGCCACATGTTGCCGTTCGCAGTAAATTGTGCTGTTGTTAGTGGATAAATGGGATTGGAAAGATCAACTTTTCCATAAATTAAACCAAAAGCCTGCAATTGACGAAATACAAGATCTGATTTGGCATTTGAAACATTACCGGATCCAACGACTGTATTATTTGGATATATGGTGGCATCTGCATCCTTTACAAGTGATGCCGGATTTTGTAAAGACTCAATCGTAGTAATATCAGATATAAGCATTGCCCTTAAAGCATTATCCGGCATGTTCTTAATTATTGTTTCAGCCGGAAGATCCCCTGGCCAATAATCGTACATAGCTTTAAATTTAATGGCAGCTTCAGAATATTCACGATATTCCTTAGCAATTTTCGTAACCTCTCCGTCCTCAATAAGACGTAAAATACCAAAAGCCGTAATTGCAATAATCGCAATAATAACTATCAAAATTACCATTAATTCAATTGATAGAAATAGTCCTTTCTTAATTTTACGCATTGTTTAAAAACAAGATCAGAATATCTTGACAATATTTTTTTTAATTTGCAAGAATTATTTAAGGCTCAATCAAGATACTCCTGACAATCTTCATCAAAAGGCTCAAGTAAACACTTGTTTGATGCAGAATTTATATTAAACTCTTGAAACTCGCGAGAGGAATAAGTGCCGTTTTTTATCAAACTCAACCTTTGGTTAACGGAAAATGTTGCAAATTGAAAATACATATCGCGATAAGCTTTATATCGATCAAGCGAATTTGCGTTTAAATCATCTGTCGTATTCAAAACCCCGGCCCGCAAATCAAGAGCCTTAAATGGAAAAACAATGTAATTATATTCACTTTGCCTAAGAGTTTTTCCAACCATGGAATTTTTGTTAAGAAATCTAAATGCGATCGGTAATTCTTTTGTGTTAAATAACCCATTTAAGTAAAAACCCATGGGAAAATCTATGGCACTTCTCATGAAAGATGGACCTAAAAACGGTAAGGTTATGTAATTTCCCATTGGAACTCCATATAATGCTAAAGAATCGCTAAAATGCTTGTCAATCGGACGAAGCCCAAGTTCTGACGCAACATCAAATATTCCAAAAACCCCAAGAGTTGTATTTATAATAAATCGCCAAGATAATATCCCAATACTCTGGCTGTCCGCCTGACTTGTGGAAATTATAACGCTATACGGAGTGAGAAAATTGGTTAAAAAATTTGAAACCTTGCCGCGAAAATCGTCAGAAGTTATGGAAATATATTTCCTTGTAACCGGTACGAGAAAAATATCATCAAAAAACATGTTAAATGCAAATATTTTTCTATTTATTGGCTCATAAGGATCCGGCGTTATAGCCTGCGGTGTATCAAATTCAGCAAATTCAGCGTCATCAGCATTTTCATTTAATTCCGCAGAAATCGCGTTTTGTAAGAAAAAAGCAAATATAGCAATGAAAAGCAAAAAAATTCGTTTAAAAGCAAACAAAATCAAGGATATACGTTGTGTAATACATAAATTAAGATTTTTAATAAGCAATAAATTTTATCAAAACGAGTAAAATTCCCTGAATTATCGAAAAAATTGACATCATTTTATATAGCATTTTCGTTTGCATTCTATATAAATCCTCTTTTGTCGCAAGCCTCTCGATACTTTCCTGAATTGCTTCCTCAAAAACCTCTCGTATTTGCCTAATTTGTAAAGCGGAAAAACCGACATTTTTAAGTTTTGCAAAAATAACCTTCCTATTATTATAATCAAAATTTTCCATATAAAATTAACAATTTATTGACAATAAAAAAGATTTTTTTTCGTGGAAGCAAAAAATATATTGATTTTTGATTTTTTAGTGTTTAGATTAAATACGAGATTTTTTAAAAAAAATGCGTGGAATATTATTACACACTTTTTATTCGGCAAAACGAGACAAACTTGTTCTGGGACTTTTGTTTGCTATGGTAATCGGATCTTTTATCGCAGCCTTCCTTGGGTCAACCTCTCTTGTTGAAAATGATCAAATGAGAGTTATATACTCTGCTACAATTTGCCGATATATAATCATGATAGGTATGATGGTCTTTATATCGTTTCACATGAAAAAATTGTTTGAAAATAAAGAAATGGATGTAATGCTTTCAAGGATTCCATCGAGAAGCTCAATTGTTATCGCATTTGTAACGTCCTTTGCCTTAGTTGCCTTTGTTGTTGTGGGATTTGCAGCCGCAATTACAATGCTTGTGTATCTTAAAAACTTTGTAAATATTCTATATTGGGGAGTTACCGTTGCACTTGAAAGCCTGATCGTTGTGTCCTTTACAACCTTCTTTTGTATAGTAATGAGAAGCCCGTCCCTTGCCCTACTTATGACCTTTGCAACATATATGATCGGACGAATTATCGGTAATTTTATTGCATATATCGATATATCAAGCGCAAATACTTCCTTGCTATCAATTTCGGAAGTTACCCTAAAAACGCTATCCATAGTTATGCCAAGGCTTGATTTGTTTGGAAAAACGGATATTATTATACACTCAAATTATGACCTTAAAGGCTTCTTGGTTATACTTGCTCAAAGCTTAGTATATTCAATGTTCCTTACCTTGCTTGGAATTTTCGATATGAGAAGAAAAGAATTTTAGTTTTTATATGAAAATTACGTCTTGGGAAACAGAAAATAAGTTTGTAAGAAGAACGCTCTTGATGTTCTTTGCTCTAAACTGTATTGTTTGGTTTTTGTTTACAAAAAACATAAGACCGGATTTAACCATAACCCCGGCTCCTCCCGGAAAACACCTCCTAAAACTCTTCTCAATGGGAGATGATCTGTTTATTTATAGATATTTCGGATATAAAATTCAAATGGCGGGAGATGACTATGGAACAACAACCCCCCTTAAAGATTATAGTTACGATAAACTTCAAAAATGGTTCTTCTTACTAGATGAATTTGATGGTGAATCAGAGCTAATCCCAACCCTCGCCGGATTATATTTTTCAAATTCACAAAATAGAAAAGATAATACATACATAGTTGATTATCTCTTGTTTTTTGTCAAAAGAGATGTTAATAAAAATTGGCGCTGGGCTACGACGGCTCTTTATCTTTCAGATGTCAAATTAAATGATCAAAAAAGAGTAAAAGAAGCAACCGATTTGATCTTACAGTCCGATCCAACAAAAGTTCCACTCTGGGCGAGAGCGCTTGGTATCTTTATAACACAAGAAGATGATATCTGCGCCTCAATAGACTTCTTAACGAAAATCAGTGAAAAGGAAATGCAAGATATACTTGAAGATAAAATCATTGCAGCCGGTGGAGAACGGAATCCGTTTGCACCGCTAGTCGTCAGAAGACTGCAAGCGATAAAGAAAAATCCACTTGCTGTTAGAAAGTGTCTTATGAAAAAGTCTAAATAATTTGTAAAAATTCTTTGACAATAAAAAAACCTGGTTTATCATAAATTACGTGGCGGATGTAGCTCAGTTGGTAGAGCATCGGTTTGTGGTACCGGTGGTCGCGGGTTCGAGCCCCGTCGTTCGCCCCATTGTAAAAATGCATAATACTACAAAAGATGAAAATGATTGACATTTAAGTATTACGGTATTACCATGTATACATGGGAAATTTATTTTATGTTATCAATTGCAAAACTGACAACAAAGTATCAAGCAAGCATACCGAAAATTATTAGGGAAAAACTACACATAAATGCCGGGGACTACTTAGAATTTGACGAAAGAGATGGCGAAATTGTTATCAAAAAAGCTTCTGAAGTGTTTGATAAAAACACATTAAAGTTGATGGAAATTAGCTTACAAGAATGGAACTCTCCCGAGGATGACGAACAGTTTGCATATCTTTCAAAGCTTGTAAAATAAATATGTTTAAACCCTTTGATATCGTAATTACGCCGTTTCCGTTTGTTGATGTGATCGGCAAAATAAAATACCGTCCCGCACTTGTGATTTCCTCGGAGGAATACAATCAAAAAACTAATTCCGCGATATTTTTAATGATTACCTCAGCAAAACACTCAAGTCTATGGAACGATTATGTGATACAGAATTATAGTAATACCAATTTACAAGGCGGTTGCGTCATTCGCATAAAAACTTTTACCTTAGCTAATGAAATTTTAAAAAACAAAATCGGCAAACTTAATAAAATTGATATTATAAATGTGCAAAATATTCTTAAAAACGTGATTACCCTATAAACTCCCCAAATAATACTCAATCGTTTCAAGTATCGCATCCTCAAAAGCAATAGAATGCCTAAACCCAAGATCCAATTTCGCCTTTTCCGATGAAACCGCATATTTCATGTCATGCCCAAGCCTATCCTCAACATGCGTAATTAACTCCTTATAATCCTTAACTTTTTTTGATGGATGCAACTTATTCATCGCATCGCATATAGCCTTGACAACGTCAATGTTTTGCTTTTGACAATCCCCGCCAAAACAATAAGTCTCCCCAATTTTACCTTTTTGCATAGCAAGTAAAACCCCGTAAGCGTGGTCGTCAACCCAAATCCAGTCGCGAATTGCAAGCCCGTGTCCGTAAATCGGAATCTTTTTATTATTTACACAAGACATTATCGTTTTCGGAATTAATTTCTCAATATGCTGCCTTCTTCCATAATTATTCGAACAATTCGTCGTAATGCAAGGTAACTTATAAGTATGTAAAAAAGCGCGAACTAAATGATCAGAGGCTGCTTTTGAAGCGGAATAGGGCGAATTCGGTGAATATCTCGTCTCCTCCGTGAAAATCTCATCGTCTCCAAGCTCAAGTGTTCCATAAACCTCGTCCGTAGAAACGTGTAAAAAACGAAAATTCGATTTATCTGATAATGAGTTATAATACCCAAGACAAGTCCAAAGTAAGTTAAACGTCGACTTTACGTTTGTGTCAATAAAAACCTCAGGTGCTGAAATTGAATTGTCAACATGACTTTCCGCCGCAAAATTATATACATGCTCAATTTTGTTTTCCTGTAAAATCCTTAAAACAAGATCTTTGTCTCCAATATTTCCCTCGTAAAAGCTAATCCTGTCCTTTATTTCCTTAAGATTAGACTCGTTTGCCGCATAGGTCATTAAATCCAAAATTGCAATTTTTGCCTCCGGAAATTTTCTTGCATATAAATGTGCAAAATTACTCCCAATAAATCCCGCACCACCGGTAATTAAAACGTTAAAACTCTTCATCTAAATAATAAAACTTTTGGAACTAAATTTTTTCGCAAGCTGCCTTGCAAATGTGTCTGTCATTCCAGCAATATAATCACATATAATACCGGTTTTCTCAATCTTTTTCTTCGTTTTCTCATATTGTAAAAGCCAAAGAGGTGTCATTAGCTCCGGTTTTTTCTCAAGAGTCTCAAATATCGTTCTTATAATCTTATCCGCTGTCTTTCGTGATTTTGCAACTTTCACGCTGTAATATAAATTCTTATATAAAAATTTTCTTATTATCCCAACGTCCTTACTCATTTTTTCTGAAAAATTTACAATCTGAATCCCGCAATTTCGAATGTCACTGTCGTTTCCTATTTTGTAAATGTCAAGATTTTTCTCCGTTTGTTCACAAAGATCCGCAATCATCTCATTAATTATAACGCTTTTTGCGTCTTTTGCCATTATTCCAACCTCTAAAAATGAATAATTTCCCTCAATTTTTTCTAAAGCCTCATGCCAAAGCGGAAGCCTTCTTACGTCCTCAATTTTTAAAATCTCAGCCCTAATTCCGTCCTCAATGTCGTGATTTATATAAGCAATGTCGTCCGCAATTGCCGCAATTTGTGCCTCAATTCCCGCATGATTTTTCAAATCTAAACGAAAATCTTCAGGTAAGGCGGCGTTGTAATCCAAAATATATTGACACGGATTTTTAAGTGGCCCATTGTGCTTTAAAATGCCGTCAAGACTTGCAAAACTTAAATTCAAACCCGAAAACTTACTTGAAATATTCTCAAGCTGCGTAACAATCTTAAATGAAAAAGTGTTATGCTTGTAATCCCCCCCCTTACTTACCATTATCTCGCTTAAAATATCCTCGCCAACGTGCCCGAAAGGCGGATGCCCTATGTCGTGCGAAAGCGCTATTACCTCTGCCAAATCCTGATTTACCCCCAACTTCCTTGCAATTTTTTTTGCAATCTCCGCAACCTCTAAACTGTGCGTTAATCTTTTTCTGTAATGATCCCCATGATATGACGGAAAAACCTGAGTCTTGGCCTCAAGCCTCTTGAATGAATTGCTTGAAATAACCCGCATTCTGTCTTCGCAAAACGTATCTTCCTCGCTTAAATTCTCGTCAAAAGGTCTTTTTTGTCCCTCTGATTTTGTTGCAAAATTTTTCATTTTCTTCTTGCAAAATAATTTCTTTATACTATCTATCATTAAGTATTATAAATATCAATATTATTTTTTTATGTTAGGAATTAATACTGAAAACCAAACGCAAGATCTAATTAGCTTTGAAAATACAAAACTGAGCTTTCACATCGCGAAAAAAGCCGCAGAAAGAATAAGATTTCTGCAGGAAATGGAGCTGAATGACTCAAAGCTTGAAAATGCAATGCTGAGAATTTTAGTATACTCAGGTGGTTGCAAAGGTTTTTCATATCACCTTGAAATGACGGGTACATCAGAAGAAGGGGATATAGTAATTACAGATGCCTTTGGAAAAAATATCGCAGTGATCGATGAAATCACGCTTGAAATGATAAATGGTGGAATTCTCGATTTCGTTGATGAAGTGAGCGGAAGCTACTTTAGAATCAAAAATCCAAATGCACAAAACTCATGTGGATGCGGTAATTCATTTTCTTAGTCCTTTGGCGATAAACTTTTCTGTCGCAAAGTCCGTAAAATCAACTAAAGATCATGTTTTAGATGTAATTCTTGATGTTGAAAAATATTCCGAATTTATTCCTTGGTGCGAAGTTAAAATCGTCTCAAAAAATGGAAATAAAATAAATACAAAAGTGAAAATTAATCGTGGAGTCTTCTCATACTCTTTCGATTGTGTCCTTGAAATCGATCGAAAAAACGGCGTAATCTCCATGTCTGGCTCAAAACTTTTGCAATTCTCTTTTGCTGCCTCCTGGACAATATCTCAAAATCACGAAAACTCCGAACAAATCGAAGTATTGTTCAAAATGCACCTTGATATTCCCGTTAAAATAATTGAAAATAAAGTAAAATCGGCAATACAGCCCGTTGCAAACGAAACAATCTCACTCTTTTTGAAGCGTACTGTGCTTGCTTAGGTTGTTTTTATTCCTTCCTATAAAGTCTTGCCATTTGAAATATACATATTATTATCATACCCCCAAAAGATGCCGTTGCTATATAAACTAAATTTTCCGAAAGTTTATCACTCAAACTGACAATCACCAAAGCCATATATCCAATGGCATGAACTAAATCACTAAAAAATGTATACTTCTTATTCATGATCTTTTTGCAAAGAAACATATATTGCACTAAGCGGAAATATCGCTATTGCCATGAATATAATTGTATTTCCTATAAAATATCCTATTGTTGATAACATAACATAAAATTATCTATATATTTTTATACGAAGTTATTTTTTAGATGTCAAGCGGAAAAGTTGCGAGAGAGCTGCAAATTACCTACTCATCCCCAAATGCCATCTCAACCTCAGATGAAAGCGCATCGGGATGCGGCTCAGCCTTTTTTTGATTGTGGTGCGGTCGAACCTCCGTTGTTGTTTCCTTGCTGCCAGGGGCTTTTGGAATTACCCCAAATTCCTCGTTCTCAGAAAAAAATGATGCTAATTGACGCCCACGAGTAGGGTGCCTTAATTTTCGTAATGCCTTTGCCTCAATCTGACGAATCCGCTCTCTTGTTACTCCAAATGCTGCACCAACCTCCTCAAGTGTATAATCCTTTGTTCCACCTATTCCAAAACGCATGCGTAAAACGCGCTCCTCTCTTGGGGTTAAAGTTGATAGAATATCAGCCGTAACGTCCTGAAGCTCGTTTGCCTCAGCCTGCATAACCGGTGAATAATAACTGTTCTGACTCGCAATTGTCTCAGACAACTCTCTGTCCCCACCTCCGCTGCTTCCGCCGGAAGATTGACTTAAACTTATCGGCTCTTTTGCAATTCTCATGATCTTTTTTACCTTCTCAACTGACATCGCAAGTTCCTTTGCATACTCCTGTAGTGATGGCTTTCTCTTGTACCTCTTCTCAAAATCCCGAGCTGTTTTCATGAGCTTGCTTATGTTCTCAATCATGTGAGATGGAATCCTAATCTGCCTTGATTGATCCGCAATTGATCTCGTTATTGCCTGCTTTATCCACCAAGTTGCGTAAGTTGAAAACTTAAACCCGCGTCTGTAATCAAACTTCTCAACCGCCTTCATTAATCCCAAATTTCCTTCCTGAATTATGTCCACAAGCGAAACCTGGCTTGATTTATAATGACTCTTTGCAATTGAAATCACAAGCCTTAAATTCGCTTCAGTTAACTCCGTCTTTGCCTTGGTCGTTGCCCTTTGATGCTTTTGAATGTTTAAAACGTTGTCCGCGAAAATGTTTATTGAAATTAAAGCATGCTTCTTTTCCAAAATCGAAATGTCCTTCTGTATTATAGAAAGTAAATTCCCACTCTCAATAAGTAATTTCTTCCATTCCTTTTTCTTGCTAAAACTTGACTCCGCAATCTTGTCAAGTAAATTGCAATCCTGTGAAAGTGCCTTGTGAAATTTGCTAAACTCAGACTTGCTAACCTTGCTTTTCTCGCATAAATCCATTAATTTTGTCTCAAGATCGCGAAACTCAGAAAAAATTTGATCATGCTTTGAAATTATCGCATTCTTTATTACCTGATTGAACTTTAAACCCTCAACCTCCTTAAATAAATCCGCTATAGCCTTTTCAAATTTGACGCTCGTAATTGTCTTTTCGTTAATTAATGTCCTTTGCATCTTGTTTATCATGATACATGCGTCCGAAACGTCGCTCATGATAGATAAAACCTTGTCCTTTATTGCAATTTCCATTGCCGAAATCGGAATTATTGTACTCTCTTCCTGGTCGTCCCTAGAAAATTCGTCCTCCCCTTCCTCAAATTCACTTTCCTGATTGTAATACTCAAAAGACTTAGATCTAATCGCGTTGATCCTGTTGTTCATCATGTCTGCGCTTGAAATCCCAACCTGTCCCTCGTCCTTCTCGCCAAATTCTAAATTATATAAACCTGCAACGTCGACAACCTCTCTTAGTGATAACACCCCGGCGCTTAAATCGTCGTAAAGCGATACCAATTCGTTTCTCCCAAGTACGCTTGAACAAATGTGAAAAAGCGTCATAGATTTCCCACTCTCTATTCTTTTTGCGATCTCAACTTCGTCATCCTTGCTTAAAAGCCCGGACTTCGAATTAATGTCGTTCATGTAAATCTTTAGTGAATCGTCAATTAATATTGTTGATTCTTTCTTCTCCCGCTTTTTTTGTTTCTTCTTTAGTAAATCCTCCTCGTCCCCAACTACGTCTATGTTTGCCTGACTTAATTGATAAATGATTGAATCGACAATGTCCCCCATGTCGTCCCCAACCGGAATTGCATCTGAAATGTTTTCGTAAGTTACATACCCAATTTCCCTTCCAATTCTTACTAATGGCTTTAAATATTTTATAATAGATGTCTCGGATGTGCTAATCTCCGAAATCTTTTTTGAATAATTCATTAATTGCGTAAATTCCTTCTCAGCAAGTAAATCTATCTCACTCAAAGGCCCTTCCATGATCTCCTCTTCCTCCTCCTTCTTTTCTTCTTGTACGCTATCTTTTACATTGAAACCACTGTCGAACTCAACGTTGCCTAAGTCAAGATTTTCCTCGCTACTTTCCTTTAAAATCTTCTGAACCTCCTCCTCGTTTGCCTTTTCCTCAATATTCTCCCTCTTGCCCTTTATTGCCCTTGTAATTTTCTCACTAACATCAGATCTGTCGCTCTTTTTTCGCTCCTTGTTGAACTCTATGCCACCACCGTTTTTGATTATTTCCTTGATCTTGTCTGATGCCTCTTTTATTCTCTCTTGCTTTGTTGGAACCGGTTTTGTAATCTTGCTTCTAGTCTTCCTCTTTTTCTTATCGTCTCCTAAATTTGGTTTTGACACATTTAATAAATAAGATTTTTCTAAACTAATCTGCTTTTTTTTAAACACAAGTTTTTTCTTGTTTTTCTATATAAAAATATTTCCCCTCTTCTATATCATAGTTATTCCAGCCAGCCATACCTTGCGTCATTCCCGCACAGGCTGGAATCCATTGCTAAACTCTCCCGGATTCCAGCCTGAGCTTGAATGACATCTATGAATACCCCAATAAACCCCTCCGCAAACTCCTCAATCCCAATATCAAACCCAAGCGATCTCACAGAACAAACCCCAAAATCCGATATCCCGCAAGGAATAATCTTCCCAAATTTCTCAAGATCCGGACTAATGTTAATCGATACCCCATGATACGAAATCCCATGACTGATCCGAACCCCAATCGATGCAATTTTCTCTCGCCTCTCACCGTTTTTAACCCAAACCCCAATTAAATCCGTATCCGCCTCCGACTCTATCCCAAAACTTTGTAATGTATCAATTACACTCTTTTGTAAAAACCCAATGTATTTCCTAACGTCCCCACCAAACCTTTTTTTAATGTCGAGCATAAAATATACAATTAACTGTCCCGGCCCATGAAATGTGACCTTCCCCCCACGATTTGTGTGTAAAAAATTGATACTCTTATCCAAAATATCCTCCTCACCCCCACTTTTCCCAATCGTGTAAACTTCCTCGTGCTGCAAAAGCCAAACCCTCTCAGGCTCTTCGTTTTTCGAAATTTTTTCAATATTTCTTATCATTTCGTCAAAAGCCTCTTGAAAATTAATTATTTCACTTGCTTGATTGATTATGTTCATAAAAATTTGTTGTTTTGTGAAATTTTAATGCAGTTTGTTTAATATGCAAGTTATAACTTTAAATAGAGCGAAAATCGGAAAGAAATATATTATAGATCACGTTAAAACCTCGCTTTTGCACTATGAAATTTATGGAATAGGAAAGGGCAGGGTGATCGAACTTGATCAAAAAAGTCTCCTCGGACTTGTCTTTAAAATCTCGCTAAATCTTAGCTTTGGTCGAGTGTCTTTTATGATAAGACGGGAATATGCTAAAGGAATTTTTTTGACTGAATATGGAAAATAAATATCTGAGAATACTCGTAATCGGTCGGCCAAATGTCGGAAAAACCTCAATCGTTAATTGCCTTACCGGCTCTAACCTAAAAGTCGGAAACTTCGCCGGAGTGACAACTAATATGTCCGAAATAATGCTGAAATATGATGATAAAATCATGGGCATTATAGACTCTCCCGGGCTTTACTCAATTAATCAAATTTCCGGAAAAGATGAAGAAATCGTCGTAGATTTCTTGAAAAAATCCGAAGGTTTTGATGTAATCCTAAATATCCTAGACTCAATGAAAATCGAATCCGATATAATCCTTACAAAAGAAATTCTGCAAATTACAAATAAACCCGTAATCCTCTGCTTTAATTCGTATGATGTAGCCGAACGGAGTGGAGTTTCGATAAATATCGCTCTGCTTGAAGAAAAACTCGGATTGCATGTCATTAAAACCGATTCCTGCTCAATCCTGAAATGCTGTGATCCAAAATTAATCGCGAAAATCGCAAATCCGATCCCAAGAAATCTCGCAAAACTCGATAACTTTGATGAGAAAATATCAGCCTGTGTTACAAAAAAAATCGTGCGAAAAAAAATTGATTTTACTAAAATCCTGGATAAAATCTTCCTAAATAGAATCCTAGCCTTGCCGATCTTCGCTCTGATAATGCTCTCAATTTTCTATGTAACTTTTGAACTTTCCGAACCAATTAAATCCGTCCTCGCGTTTATCTTCTCATTTATCGCAAAATTTGTTGATTTCGTAATTACAAATCGTGAAATTGCCTCCATGATAAACGACGGAATCCTCCAAGGTGTTCTTTCGATAATCCAGTTCCTCCCAAGTATCGTAATCCTTTTTACCTGTATAAACTTGCTTGAACGAAGCGGATATATGTCCCGAATTTCCTTCATCATGGATTCATTTATGAAGCTTTTCGGTCTCAGCGGAAAAGCCGTAATTCCGTTTATCTCGGGCTTTGGATGTTCAATCCCCGCCTATATTTCAGCAAGAATATTGCCATCAAAAATCGAACGAATCTCCGCAATGTTTGCAATCGGTTTTATGACCTGCTCCGCAAAATTTACCTTCTTTATTATGATAGTTGGACTTATATTCTCCAAAGCCGATGCGCCTTTTGTTATGCTTGGAATATATTTCCTAAGCGCAATAGTCGGATTATTTGTCTCAGCCTTCGTCTCCTTCGTCCTAACCAGAAATCTGCCGAAAAAACTAATACCCGTCTCGCCTTTAATTGAAATGCCTAGATATAAATTTCCAAACCTTAAACAAGTCCTTAAAACTGTTAAAATTGATGCACTCTCCTTCCTGAAAAAAGCCGGTGGATTTATCGTTGTCTGCTCTTTCGCCGTCTGGGTCTTGTCAAACTACCCGGTAAAATCAGGTTTTTATAAACAAGAAAAAGCCGCAATCGAAGCCAATGATGAAATAAAAATCGCCGAACTTAATAAAGAACGACTTGAAAACTCAGTCCTTGCCACTTTCGGGCGAACCCTAGATCCCGTTTTCTCCTATTTAGGCTTTGATTGGCGAACTAATGTCGTAATCCTGTCAGGTTTGCTCGGAAAAGAAGTCGGAATCTCAACCATGGGAATTCTATATGGAATAGATATCGAAAACGGCGGAGTCCTGCGTATCGATAAATATATCTCCCGTGCGTCAAGTATCGCCCTGATCGTGTTCTTTATGTTCTATCTCCCCTGCCTCTCCGCAACCGTAGTCTTTAAAAAAGAAGCGGAATATAAATATGCAACCAGCTTTCTGGTAATCTCAACCAGTCTAATCGCCTATTTCTTCGCTCTTGCTGCGTATACTTTGTTTGCTTAAGCTTGCGTCATTCCAATCTCCCCATTATTCCTCCCCAATCTGTCATCCCAATTTTCTATGCCGTCATCCCCGCGAAGGCGGGGATCCATTGCTAAATTCTCCTGGATCCACGCATACGCGAGGATGACAATCGAGCAACGCGTAGTCAAATTTTCCTTGATTTTTAAAATACTTAATTTAATATAGAGTATATTTTATGAGAATATGAAAATGCAATTGTCCCAAAAAATAGTTAACGATCTTTCTGATCTTGGCTTTAAAGATACTCAAGGTTGGACCTTGGCACAGGCAATTGAAGCCCTGCAGGAATCTGGACTTGAAAAATTTAGACAAGATAATGAAAAAATTCGTGATGAGATGGATATAAAGCTTGAAAAATGGTACTATAAAATTCTTGTATCTTTTGGTGGAATTGTTGCCGGTGCTGCAACTTTAATTATTGCAATTTTGAAGTAGTTGTGGGTGCTATAGGTTGGCTAGTATGCTAGCTGGACTTAAAAAGTTTAATAAAGAAAGAACCAAATGGCGTGATGAAATTG
>CANDYN010000003.1 GCA_947424985.1 Rickettsiales bacterium
ACCTATCAAATCAACTCCTTCGTGAACAACAAAAACTCCTAGATATGGAAAAAGTTAATCGTGAACTAGACGATTTCAAAGAATGGCAAAAAACCGCTGAGATTGAAAATAAATCAACTGGGGTTAGGGATGATGGGGGTGAAGGGGGGTGTTTTGAAATACAAAAAATCAACCTAGAGGGGAATAGCGTGTTGTCAAAAACAGATATTTTGCAAATAACACAAGAATATCAAGATACCTGTATCTCAAATAAACACATAACTGAAATAATCGTAAAATTCTCTGCAATTTATATGAATTTGGGCTATATCACAACTCAAGTTTATGTGAAAAAGCAAAATCTAAAATCCGGAATTTTAACCTTAAGTGTTGTTGAGGGCAAAGTTGAAGAGGTTACTTTTGGTAAGGAAGCAACTGCCGACAAGGTTACTAAATACTTCATAACCCCACTATCAAAAGGTGACATATTAAACATAAAAGCAGTTGATCAAACAACTGAAAATTTAAATTATATCCCTTCATATAAATATAAAACCAATATCGAAGCCGGCTCAAAACCTGGGCTTTCTAGGATAAATATTACCGGTGAAAGAAAATTTCCAATCTCTCCCTATATTGAAACTGATACGTTTGGACAGCAATATACCGGACACAATCGATATACAGTAGGCTTAAAGTTTGATAATCCGCTAAAACTTGGCGACTCTTTGAATTTGAAATATATTTCAACTAGGGGATTTTTTAATTCTGATTCACTTCGTGATCCTTTTAATGATGTAAATGATGGTAGGTATTCAAAAAGTTATATCGGAAGCTGGTCCATGCCAATAAAATGGGCAAGAATTGGTATAAACTCTTCATACTCCACCTATTTAACAACAATTCAAGGACAAATCCAAACTTTTCAATCAAGTGGAACATTGAAAAATAATTCATTTTTTATAAACGGTATTGTTTTTAGAAATAAATCAGTGAAAACAAGTCTTTTTTCAAATCTTAATATATTGGATTCAAAAAGCTATATTAACGATACCTTAAGTAATGTTCAATCAAGAACTCTGGCTAATGTAGAATTAGGTATAACAAACAATTTATATACAAAGTATGGGAGTTTTTTTCATAAATTTACCTATATCCGCGGTCTTACCAGTTTCGGCTCAAAGGTCGATACCGTAAATGCAACAACTCATGCACAATTTAATGCGGTTAAATTTTATGGACTTTATAATATTAAAACCAAAGGAATATTACCCTTTACCTTTTCAAATACTATCGATGGACAGTATGCCTGGACCGATGTTTATTCACAAAACCAATTTGTCCTAGGTGGTTTTTATTCAGTCCGTGGGTTTCGTGATGTAAATATTTATGGAAGTAGTGGAATCTTAACAAGAAATGATATAGATTTTGTTCTTGCTGATTACATCAAACCAACAAATAAATTTACAAAAATGCTAACAAACTCAGGTAATGGCGGTCTATCAGTCGGTATATTCTATGATATAGGTGTAGCCTCGTCCCATGCTCCAAATAATACAACTGCAGCCGGAACCGGTGCAGGTACTTTGAGTAGTGGTAATTATGGTGTCCTCTCAGGTGCCGGATATAAATTAGGCTATATTTCAAAATATTTCCAAACAAGTCTAACTGTTGCTCATTCATTAAAGTACCCTGATTACCTGGCTGCAAGCGTAAAGGCAAACGATGGACAAGTAATTTACTTAACGATAAGGGGAGTGATTTAGAGAGTATGGATGAAAAAACTAAAATGCCAAACAATCCAAGTCGCATTCTAAAATCCATCTTCGGTTTTGATAACTTCAGAGGTGAACAAGAAGAAATAGTAAATCATGTTATATCGGGCAATAATGCTCTTGTTTTAATGCCTACAGGTGGCGGTAAATCCTTATGTTATCAAGTTCCAGCTTTGTGTATGGATGGACTTTGCATTGTCGTTTCGCCATTGATAGCTTTGATGCAAGACCAAGTTAATGCACTCAAACAATATGGCGTGAAGGCAGAAAGCTTTAATTCAAGTTTAGATTATAGAACTATTGTACGCACAGAGGAAGCAATAAAATCTGGTAAGCTGAAATTGCTTTACGTTGCACCAGAAAGATTAATGCAAGAGGAATTTCTAAGTTTTCTTTCCGACGTTAAGATTTCATTAATAGCTATAGACGAAGCACATTGCATATCATCATGGGGACATGATTTTAGACCTGAATATCTACTACTTGGCAAATTATCCGAGATATTTCCAAATGTTCCAAAGCTTGCTTTAACTGCAACAGCAGATGTTCAAACTCGTAATGAGATTATAGATAAACTCCATTTAGGCGATGGCAAAGTATTCCTCTCAAGCTTTGACAGACCGAATATTCAATACCACATCCTGCCCAAAGAAAGCGCAAATATTCAACTTACAAATTTCATCAGTCAATATAAAGGTGAAGCTGGCGTTGTATACTGCATGTCTCGTAACGGAGTTGAAAAGACTGCTGAATATTTAGTTAAACATGAATTTAACGCTTTACCGTATCATGCAGGGCTAGATAAATCAGTACGAACCAAAAATCAAGACAAGTTCCTCAAAGATGATGGCGTGATAATGGTTGCAACCATTGCCTTTGGAATGGGAATAGATAAATCCGATGTAAGGTTTGTTGTGCATCTTGATATGCCAAAATCTATTGAAAGCTATTATCAGGAAACCGGCAGAGCAGGAAGGGATGGCTTGCCTTCAGAAGTATTAATGCTATATGGAATGCAAGATGTTGCTATGCTTTGGAATATGGTAAAAGCTTCAGAAGCTGAAGACAAACATAAAAGGCTTGAGCAAAGGAAAGTATCTGCACTGTTAGGGCTTTGTGAAACAATTCATTGCAGAAGAAAGGTGGTGCTTGAATATTTTGGTGAGAAAGTTAAATTTGAAAATTGCAACAACTGCGATAACTGCCTAAACCCTGTAAAAACTTTCGATGGCACCATTGTAACACAAAAAGCAATATCGGCAGTATTTAGAACCGGTCAGATCTTTGGGGCTGGACATGTTATTGATAATCTGCTTGGCAAGAATACTGAACGAATGATGAAGTTTGGGCATGATAGATTGAGTACTTTTGGTATTGGTAAAGAGTTGACTGAGAGGGAGTGGAAATCTATTTTTAGACAACTTGCCTCAATGGGATTGTTGGTTGTTGATATGGAAAACCATGGAAGCATTAAACTGAGTAGTGATTATAGGACGGTGCTGAGTGGCGGTAATGCTATTTATCTGAGATATGACCCTGAAGAGAAAAAGAAGGCGAAGGAAACTAAAGATAAATCCAGTGGCAAGACGGTAAGTAATAAATCAGATGCGATCAAAGCAAAATTATCCCTAGAAACTCCTGAAGAACAAGAGCTATTTGAAAAACTCAGAGCAAAGCGTTTGGAGCTAGCTAAAGCTCAAAACTTACCACCTTATGTTATATTTCATGATACAACTCTTGTTGAAATGGCAAAAATGAAGCCTAAGACGCTTGAAGAGTTGGCTGGTATTTCAGGGGTTGGAGGCGTGAAATTGGAGAAATATGGGGAGGTGTTTTTGGGGGTGATTAACTTTAAAAATGAGCATTCATGAAATATTAGACAGTAGATTTTGCAATTATAAAAATATGGTAACAAAAAAGAGACAAAATACAAAATGTGAAAGCGAGGGAGCTGAGTTTTTAGTACTTGGAAATTTAATGATTCATGGAATTTGGACATATAAAACATATACCAACATGCCCGGATATGATCTAATCGCAATCAACATAGATACAAAAAAGCAATGTAGAATACAAGTAAAAAGTAGATGGGCAACGGATGCAAATGATATTTTTCCACTGAAGAATTTAGATTGTGATTTTGTAGTTTTTGTCAGACTAAATAGAGGTAATGCATATAAAACCAATATTGTGGAACCTACAGATCCACAATATTGGATTGTACCAATTGAAAAAGCCAAAACAGGTCTTTATAGCGATAAATTCTGCAGAATAAATAAAATAGAAGATATTTCAAGCTTTGAAAATAACTGGAAATTAATTGATAAATTTTTAAAATAACCAAAACTACACCCCCCTCAAAGAAAGCGTTTCCGTTGCAACTCGAAGATCATTAATATCGCATACAAATCAATTTACCCCTAAAATCTTAACTCCAAAGACGCAGAAACAATGTTTGGAAAAAGAATTCCCGCATTTATACTGAGATGATTGGTTGCTCTATATCTTATGCCATGCCAAATATAAGGCGCAAATCCAACATTAAAATGCTTTTTAATACTTTTATAAGTTCCGTCATCTCCACAATGCTCACATCTGGTAAAAGGAATCTCTCCGACATAAGCGTAAATACCAACAAAATCGAAATTATTACTTAATTTAACCCAATCTCTTGAAATACCGATCATTGTACAACGATTATCAAAGCTATTTTTTAGTGAACCAAATATAAGCTTCATTTTTCTTGCATCATCTATGCTAACACCGGCCATAAAAGCATAGTTTTTAAATCCTTCAGTCTTATTGTCAGAATTTATATGTTTAGTCCAGGATAAAAAATATACCGAGAAATCACGGTCTTTAAAAAAACTTTTTCTATCATCGGCAAACGCGAAATTTGTAAATAAAAAGAAAAACAATACCAAGAATAAATTCATAAAGATTGAGCTACTAACGATTCAATCGAGAGTATTACACATTGGTATTATAGTCAAGTATTTGCCTGAGTTTGGATTATTTTAGAACAACATTCAAATTCTCAAGTCATTTACTTGTATTTTTGTTGTTAAAATCATTAAAAACAACAAAAAAGTATTGATTAATAAAAACATTTGCTGTAGAGGATCTGAAAACTTTTTGTAAAGGGATGGCAAGCAGTAACATCAATGGAATTGAAGCTATCAAAAGTAATGATGGTCAAGACGCACATTTTTATAAAATTACTGCCCTAACAAAAGATACAGAAAATTCTGCCCGCCAAATACTTGCCGCTACGTATCGTAGTGAGATACAAAATGCCGTTTCCGATGCCTTAAAGCAGAAAGAAAGAGTATTAAATCCCACGATTGCAATCGGTGACATCACAGTGCAAATCACGGGAGAAACTGACCAAATTAATCTGAAAGGCATAAAAGATGCATTGATACCGCCTTCAGTTAATGTAAGTGTTACTGTAAATCAAAAAAAAGATATCCACTATTCACCTGGCGAGGGTTCGTTTGAAACGATTCTCGAAAGAGGGATTTCTGATAAACTTCAATTGCCAATAAAGGATACATTTGGCAATATAGACCTTGGTGTAATTCTTAATCCAATACAAATCAATGCCTCAATTAGCGCAAAAATTGCAAATACACCATTTCAATCATTTACCATACCTGCCGGTAGCGGTAAAACGCTTTTTGTTGTAGATAATATCCTAAACTCCTCAAATCAACCGGCAAATACGCAAATTGGAGAAAAAGATGCAAGCAAAATCCACATTGTCTCTACAACGCCGGATCTTATTGAAGACGTTCAAGGTAAATTTAGAACACTAAAGGAAAAAGAGGCAAATGTTGCACTATATGAATATGAAAGCAAAAGTAGGCAATATGTTCAAACCGGAAAAGATCCTTTGTCAAAAAATGAAATTCAAGATTTGCAGCAATATTTTACAGATGATAAACAAATGTATGACAAAGATGTCGCGAGTTTAATGATAGATGGATATTCAGATTTTGGCTTTTATGAAAAAATAGAAAAACAGCAGGACATTGTTAATGCCAAATCCAGCGGAAAACTCGCATATCAAACAGGGCTAATGCTTACTCAAGATGTTCAGAGAGGCATAAAGCAGTTGGTAGATCCAAAGGCCGGAGTTGTTGAAGCATTTAATTCTCTAGCAAAAGAAACGGAATTTTTTGCAGGAAAAAGTGATAAACACAATACTCACTCTTATGATGAACAAGGAAACAAGAAGACGTCAAATGTTAATTATTACGCAAAAGAAAATTCCAACATGCAAGAATTTAAGGTGAAATTTAACTACGCAAACGGACAACAATTCGAGGCGGATCTTTCGCCTATTTCTCAAATGATTCAAAATTTGTCCACTCAGCCAAATTTTTATAATGAGAAACTTTCAACACTTGCCTCTCAGTTACAAAATTTTAATGAACAAATTCCCCTAACAACAAGTCTTGAAGAAAGAGCTCATCTTTTGAAACAATATACGGAAACAAGTAAAGAGGTATTTGATGTCGTAAGTGTCCTTGAAAAATACAAGGAATTTGTAACATTAATGGGAAAATGGGAAAGCGGTGCAGAAAAAGGTAGTTTAACTGTAAACGGAAGGACGTTTGAAGAATTCGGACACCCAAAGAGCTCTAATGACAAGAATGATCACGGAACGGGATTGTGTGCAAACAATCAAATTGGTGTGAAAATTAAAGATGTTCCTATTATACTTTCCGGAAGCTACTTTCACAAGGGAGGGCTACACGAAAACATCATCAACGCCTTTAGTAAGCTTGAGAAAACACACCTGATTGACGATTTGAACAAATTTATAAATAAAAATTCAGAAAAGATTGAAAATCATCGCAGTAATGTTTTGCTGAATATTAAAGAGGCTGCGCAATATTCCGGTATTGCCCTTGTAACAAAGCATCAGGATATTAAGGAAGTTGCAGAGCAATTAAAGTCATCAGCGGGAAATTTGTATATTGATGAAGCTCATAATGTTCAATTGAATGATCTTGAAAGCGTTTTGACGTCAATAATTCCACAAAATGCAATTGATACAATTTCCAGCATTAAAACAAATGAAGGAAAGGTAAAAGAAATCAAATTATTACTTCCAAAGATTATGCTATATACAGCAACTCCAAACACGGAAGTTGCGAATCAAATTAAGACTATTTTGGCCGAAAAACTTAATGTTGAAAGTGAATTAATTGCAGAATGCTTTTCGGATTATGATATTCCTCAGGCAGTGATTAATCAAAAAGGCAAGGCAAATTCTTACTCTGCATACACTGTAAAGAGTAAGGCTGATATTTTTGGGGATGGTACAAAATTCGGCTCTGTCGAAAGAGCTTTTTTGCGACATTATGGATCAATCCCGATGAACCCGATGGAAATTAAGAGAGATATCAATATTGACGGTATTTTGCAAAATGAAATGGCTGTGTTAAAAAATCCGTTTTTTTCATCATCTGTTTTGACGATACCGGAAATAGATGGAACTAATAATGTAGATAAAACCCAGATGATATCGAATAAGTTTGCCACGCTTGAGCCAAGTGATGAATTTGTTCAAAACTACAGAGATCTTCTTGTCAATCAGCTGTCGACCAAACTTGGTATTTTTTATGGTCACAAGAGCGCGAAACAGCTTTTAACTTCCAGATATTCAAGCGAAGAAATTACAGAATTTGAAAGGCTCGGTATCGTTAGAAATGAAAATGGCAAAATGTATCTTAATGCTCCACAAAAACTTTCAATGGAAGAAATTAGCACACAGGTGCAAAAAGCAATTCCAGATACAGAAAAACTAAAGATACAAATGAAAGAAGCGAAGGACGTTGGAAGACAGTTCAAGTGTGTTGTGCAAGCATACATTGCTTGTATTAAAAAAGATAATCCAAGCCTAAACGAACTTGATATCTCACGCAGTGTTTTAAAAAATATTAATTATCTAAATATCCCTGCGCGCGGCACGGCACTTGAGAAAGCAATTGGGATGTTTGAACAAAGTAAAGATGCGACGGCAAATCTTCCGTCATTTCAAGAGGCAATAAAAAAAGCACAGCAGTCCAAGGCAAAAGTTACCGGAGATTACGGAATATATAATAGCATTATTGATAATTATCCAAATGATTTTGAAAAAGGATTTGGTAAGCTTCTTGCATCAGATAATAAAGATACTCAAAATATTTTGGAAAAACATGGGATTGCAAAATCCGAAGTCGCAGTTCGAAAACATGGAGTTGAAGGTGAAACTTTTTTACTTGCAACAAGCGTTACAAGGGCCTCACCAACACAAAAAGCCGGCTACTTATATTCCAAAAAGAATGGTAAAATTGATCTTGTAAAAACTAAAGCACGATACTGTGTTTCTTCAATGCCGGCAATTATTAAAAATAATCTGGATATAAAAAACGAGTTTTTGACATCTTATCTCAAGCGCAAACATGTACGAGTTGATCTAAAAACACAAAGACAATTAATTGACAAGATTCAATCTGCTATCGTAAAAAAACTGAGCGCATCTTCACAAAAAAATCTATCAGAATGGCAAAGCATTGAAAGACGCTTCATGGAAGTTAATAGTTTTGAAGATATTTCCGGTATTCTTCAAGGAAATCAGTCAAAACTAATGAAAGATCTTATCTTTTCCGCGTTAAAAAACAGTAAATTGAAAGAATTTAAAAACATTACCTCTCATTACAGTGAAACGGAAAAGCTACATAAGGCATATAAAAGCAAAGGAGAGAATGCGTTAAAAGTAATTTCTGAAGAGGCAGCGGAAAAGCTTTCTATAAAAGCATCCTTAAGTGTATATGAAGATATAAGAAACCAAAAAGCAAGAAGCTACAAACAAAAGGATTTAACGTTTGAAAAATATGCAGGCAAAGTGATTCAGGAAGTCGGAAGAAAAAGACAGGCCGCTTTTACCGATCTACAGATAGATGATTCAGGTATAGTTACAGACAAGCTCTACAACCATCAGAAAAATTTACGCAATTTGCCAGCTGTAAACGCATGTCTGAAATTAATGCACAGGCTGGATCACGAAGACCTTGTATCCAGAGGAGCGGAGAATAAGCCTATACTATACTTAAAACTTGCAAAGGATTTACAAAACAGCGTTGATTGCCTTATCGCGAACAAAGCGCAAGCTTTCAAAACGTTCTTTGGTGCCCTTGCAAGCGGCATGAATTATAATTTTAAAAATGAAAAAAATGAAAACCAATTAAGCGTTCTTTCTGCTATTAAAGATATGAAAAATATAAAATTGCCGAAAGAATTTACAGGCTTCAATAAGGGGCAATCCGAGACTATTATAAACAAGTACAAAGAGTTGAGAGATGGAAATATAAAAACAAATAATATTTTTCTGTCTCGAATTGCAAATCTGGTGCATCAATACAAAGAAGTCCAGCCTTCAGTGTTGCAAATGCTAGATAAGGCATCATTAAAAGACGAACAATTTATGACAAAAGTGTTGCCGGAAATTTTACCAAAACTGAAGGATAGCCCAATCACAATACCGCAACTCCATAATATTTACACCACGCTTTCCAAAGAAAAAGTGACTCAGGATGTGGTTATTTCATTCATGAGAGATATTTTACCTTCCAGCAAAGAAACAGACAATGTAAATAGCCTTTTTAAAACATATAAATCTACAAGCAAAACGAATAAGGAGGCATTGAGATACAATCCACTAGAATTGTACCGCATAGAATCTTCTATATTACAACAAGAGAAAAAAGGGTTTATTGGAAAACATGAAAAATTAGGTGCCAGCCAAGGTGAAAAAACAGATGTTAATGTAATGCTTGATGCTGCAAAGAATAATGGGGTAAATCAAGATCCACGAGGTACACGCAGAACATTTGCGGAAATTGAGGAGATTAAAAAAGCATCTAAGAAGGAACAGAATGCGGGAATAGTGGGGTAAGCTTGCAAGCAAAAAAACAGCAATGAGAGATAATATTGCTTTTTAACTTTATTGACAAGTATTTATTTTTTATAAAACACTTTAATATTATGAAAACAGGGCTATTACAAGCATTTATTGAAGCCGAAAGAGGTATTCAGCGTGGTTATTATTTTGCAATTTGTGCCACAAAAACATCTTTGGAGAATCAGGAGCTATGCTTTCCCAATGCTTTTTTCAAATATCATTTTGGTAAATTGCCAGATAGCGATAATCTCTTATCGGAATTTATTAAATTTAATCTTAATAATGGCTTAAGAGAAATCATAGAATCTTTTGAATATTTATTAGATCAAGTAATAAAAAGTACCGCAGGAACAAATGGCAGGCTTAACGGGTTTCCCGAAAAAGTAAAAGAGTTATTTACAGATAAAAGTGATGATTATAAAACATTAATTACTATACAAAGGATCAGAAATGATATTACTCATCATCGTAGTTTTTGTCGTCAAGATACAACATTAAATTGGATGAAGCCAGAAATATACGGAATATATCAAGATGGTTCACACATAAATATAACTCAGGGCATGATAACAACCCAGCCCATGAGCATACACTGTAAAATAACCACTATCACAAAACTTTTTCCTCGCGGAGAAATGATATCAATTTCACAAGATGAATTAATTGGTGTATGTATGTACATGCACAACATAATCAACAAACTTGCATCATTTTTTAAGCAAACTACAGCTTCACCGACTTGGCCGATGTATTCATGGCGGTGGAGTTTTGCCGGCAACACAGCTCTTATTGTGATAACAATTTTTAAACTAAGTAATATTATTTCCACCTCAATATAGCTTTATGAAATTCATTCATATTTTTTACCACAGTAATGCCCGGATATTGCGCCACCTCCAGATCTGTATAGTTTACTTGAAAGGCAATGAACTCATCAACATGCCCCGATTTAAACATATTTAAATCAGGAGAAGATTTTCCGATCACAATCGTCTTACCTTCAATCTGATTGATCTGTTTTAAATATTCAACCACCCTTTCTTTGCTCTCGAATTCTCTAGAATTTCGATCTGAACATTGAACAAACTTCACATGATCTAAAAAGTTATCAATTTTATCTTGTTCGAAACCATTAAATTTACCTGCAAATACATTTCTTTCAGGAATGCCAAGAATTTTAGCAGTTTTTGATATAATATAGCACGAATTATATCTACCACCAACGATAAAAACATTATGTCCAGCATTAATTAATGAAGTGACCTCATCTTTCATTTCTTTAGTAATATAGTTAGCCATTTTACTGGCAACATATTCAAAATCTTTTTGCATTACAACAATACCAGTTGATTTTTTAACATTTGCCATAATCAATTTACTTGGATATTTTTTAGCAAATCCATCTGCAATTTGTTGCGAGACGGCATGAAATAATGCTTCATCTTCATGACTTGCCGAGCGTAATAATTCTGTAGCATATGGAGGTGTAACAATGGTATTGCAGTGATCAAATATAAAAGTATTTACATGTTTTTGATTTGATTCCTTGCATCCAGTCATAAAAAAAACTGTAATTAAAACGATCTTTATGTACATACTAACTTAACCTAAGCCACCAAGAATATATAAGACTTTTTTAATAGCAAACAAAATTCTGAATTGAGAACTTTTTAATGTAGAAGGTTTTTGGAGAAGTTATACTGTGCTGATATTTTGGATATTGATCAATTTCCACCATCCACCTCGCCAATGCTGAATTTACCTTCCTCATAAATTATACCTTTGCTATCACTTACTCTAAAACCCAACAAGTTAATCACACAACAATAACTAAGAAACACTGTATAATTATGATACATCTTTTGAACCCCGCTCTTTTTACCAAAAGAGAGCTTCGCCTCATTTTATGATTCTACTCTCTAAATACAGAGCTCTCTAGTGCAATTGATATTCAAAAAGTCCACTGTTTATAGGACTATTTGGCGATTCGGTAAATTCGGAGATAAGATTTCAAAAACACTGGCGGCGGACTTTCACTATAGGCAACATAGTTCTTTCTAGTGACGATATTTTCATAAGTTAATTCTCTGATAATATGGGTAAATACAGGGAAGTTTGTCAAAATGAGCAATTTGTAAGAATAGCGATTGAGAATTTTAGTAGGTTTTATGAGGTAGTTTGTATAAAATTCCCTAAAATTGGAACAGGGAAATTTAATAAATTATTTAAATATATAATATATATTATTTCATATTTCTTAATAATTTGATGCGGCAATTATGTTTAAAATAATATAGAATCAAGGAATTAAACAATCGATCACAACTTTGATAACCGAGCAATTCACCCATTTGAACTAGAAAGCAGATCTTATGCATTATTTAAGGCTTGGACATAAACAAGAAACATAAAATTATAAACCTATTATTTATTGTAAAAATTAACTTAAATGGTCAAAGGCTAGTATTTATCCTGCTGCAAAAACCGTTCAACCTTGTTATGGTCAAAAATTAAAACTTTAAAGATTGATTTGCATTGCAAAAGCTGCAACTTGTTTTGCATGAGGTGATGTATGTATTTGTCTAAATTAATATCTATCTTTCAGATCAAAACATGTTAATTATAATAGAGAAATGACAAAATATATTGCAAAATATTTTAATGCACTTTATATAGCCTAACAAGATATATGTCTTATGAAATCAATAATTAAAATAAGCTTAATGATGTTAATACTTATTTCATGTTCAAAAGATACAATGCATCATAAAAAACCAAAAAAAATATTTTTTATCATGACAAAAGGTCATCTTGGGGGATCGAAGGGTTTCTTGGGTCTTTGGAATGAAATGAAGCAGGCTGGCCATAATATGAAAATTGTAGCCATTCCCGAGTATATAGGTGGGAATAAAGTGCATGATATAGATCATGAGTTTTTAAAATTATTTGAGCCAAATGATATAATCATACCATGTAAACAAGAAAAATGTGAATCAATAGAAAAATATAAGCCAGATTATACCTTTATCTTTAACCCATATGCAGAGGAAAATGCAAAATCACCAACCGCAGCATATAATCATGTAAATTTAAGTAAAATTTCTAAGGTTATGTATATGGTATATTATCCTGGTCTTTTTCATCAATCTGGTCTATACGATACTAATTTATCAAAAACAATCGATACAATTTTTGTAGACTCCCTATCCACAAAGCAAATTTATGTTAAAGAATATAATTTCTATCCAAGTAAAGTTATAGTTTCTGGATATGAAGCATATCACGAGATTAGAGATATAAAACCAAATATTAACACAAATCAAACCATTTTGTGGATGCCGCGCTGGTATTTATCTTTTTCTGGCAGAGATGGTTTTGAGTCCGGCTCTACTTTTTTAAATTATTACCATTTTTTTTATAATTTTGCAAAAGACAATAAAGATATAAAACTTATCTTTAGACCACATGAAAATATGATGAAATATGCAGTCTCCGGTAAGTTTTTATCCCAACAAGATGTAGATATAATATTAAATAATTTTAAAAAATTACCAAATGTCATCATTTCCAACCACAGCTCTACTCCATTGATAAATGATATTATAAATTCTGATATTATTATCGCAGACGGAACGACGGCAATAGCGGAAGCAATTATTGCAAACAAGCCAATTATTTATACATCAAATGGTCTCAATTTAGAATTTGGCGGAAATGAAATAAGCAAAAAAGTGAAGGAATTGGTATATTTTGCATATTCGCCATCTAATATCTTATCATTTATAGATATTTTGCAAAAAGATAACATGCAAATGTTTGGTAGAGAAATTTGTAAAAACAATAATATTCCAATTGCTTATCTGAAATATCATAAATCAGATATTGATGAGGTTTGTAAGAATGGATACCAAAAAGAATTATTAGAGTTAAAGCAAATGATGGATCCAGTTGAGAATCCGGCAAGATTTATTGCCAACTATTTACTCTATTTGAATTAAAGTTAACTATGTTAAAATATCACGACAGTTTTTGTCAACTAGAGTCAAACGATAGTATCGTGAATCTTCATGCACTTCGCAACCGCTGATATCGCTTTCAATTTGAATGTCATCAAGTTTAAGCTGTAAATCATTTAATAACGGATTGTTATTTTGTTTTATACATTGCATTAATTCTTCATAATCAGAAGGTTTTGATATACCACGTACAATTTCCAAATGTCGTGGCAAAAGATTTTGTGGGAAGTTTTCTTTTGGATGTCCTATGCTCCTAAGCGTTCTACCGCCAATGCCGATTTGTATTCTAAGTTCTTGTTTTTGAAAGTGCAAATGTGCATTAAATATATCATACAAAACATACGCAATTTTTGTTAGTATTTTACAACATATCTGCTCTGGAATGTATATACTTTCAAATGCAGATAATACAATTTTATTTCTCTCGTTATTAGTCCAAACAAGAAAGTGGCCCAAATGTATTTTGCTGCCGTCAGTAAGGTTTTTTTGAATCAGAACAATCTGAGATTTTGGATTAAAAAGGTAATTTATCGCCAAATCACTCCCAAGTTTTCCAACGCTTTCACATGTATTTGTTGATTCTCCTATATAAAGCGGGATTCCATCCAAATAATCTTGCCTAGAGAGTATTGAAATTGAATATGCATCAATATCAAAACTCGGCACTGCGTTAAAGAATACACCTTTCTGTATGCTGTTTATTATGCTTTTATCATGAAAAATATTCATTAACTTATCTGCAAATTCAATATCAAAACTTCCACAATACATGTTATCTTGAGCTCTGATATACGGGGAATTTCCTTGGAACAATCTTTCTGCTTTACTTTGCATATCCGGGTAAATTTCAACAGAGTATTTATTGTTTGGAAAATGTTTATTAAATAATTGTTGAGTTAAAACTGCGGGTTGATAATTCTCGTCATTTTGCAACAGATAAGCATTTTCTGTACTTGACAAATTGATATGCTTTTCTGCCAATTTTATTAGCATGTTACGCTTTTTAAGCTTAAACATTAATTTAAATTGTTCATTATTGTTCATCTGAGTTAACCTTAAATTTTTCCAAATAATTTTTATCTTCAATTAATTGTTTGTATGTAAATTCTTTCATAATTTTACCATCTTGCAGCAAAGCAATTCTATCCATATTTTTAAGTGTAGTTAATCTATGGGCGATAACTATTAAGGTTTTATTCGGCTGGGAAATTATGTAATCTAAACTTTTTTGTATCAAATTTTCCGTGTCCGAATCAAGCGCAGATGTTGCTTCATCCAATATTAATATTGGTGCATTTTTTAGTATTGCTCTCGCTATTGATATTCTCTGCCTTTGACCACCGGATAGCTTCATGCCCCGCTCACCAACTATTGTATTATATTGATACGGCAAAGTTTGTATAAAGTCATGAATATGTGCATTTTTTGCAGCTTCAATCACCTCTTCATTAGTTGCCAAAGGATTGCCGTACCTAATATTCTCCACGATACTTCTATGAAAAAGAATTGTATCTTGCGGAATAATAGAGATATTTTGTATAATTGACTTTGATGTAAATTGTGAAACATTTTTATTATCTATCAATACCTCGCCGGATGTAATATCAAAATGCCCTAATAGCAAATTCATCAAACTTGTTTTTCCGGCTCCTGATTTACCAATAATGCCAATATTTTCACCTGCATTAATTTTTAAATTTAGATCGTTGAAAACATTCTTGTCATCATCTTTGTGACAAAAGGATGTATTTTTAAATTCAATGCTAGGCTTTGTAATAACAATCTGCTCTTTATCATTAATGCTAATTTTGTTATCAATTTGCATAATGGAAAATGACGACTTTAGATCTGAATATTTTTGTATAAAATCACTCATTTCAATAGTTAAACGGTATGCATTTTCTGTAAGTAAAAATGACATAGAAATTGTAAATGCAATATCGCCAATAGTTATTTTGCCAATATTTCGTAAATGTATTATATACAAAAATATGCTTGCCAGAATAATCCAATATATTGCTGCTTGAACAATGGAAATAATGAAATTCATTTTAAACCATTTTTGCTGCATTTTCATGTGATTATCATCATAATATTTTTCAAGTTGATTGCATTCCTCCTCATGTCTTGCAAATGAAATAATAGCCATAATGTTAGCTATTTTGTCTGATATATAGCCGATAATTTTATGGTAGTCTTGCGAACATTGATATGTTATTTGACCAAGCTTTTTGTATGCAAATAGACAAAACGGTATATAAACTCCCAAAAATGTCAAAATCATTAATAATATTTTTACATTAATTGTTGCAAGTATAATGCTAACAACAAAAATTGAAATCAAAGAGCGAGTTAGCTTGTTGGTAATTGCTGTAAATAAATAATTATAACCATCGTATATACCCTTGATTTTACTTGTTATAGAACCAGAAAAATTATTTTGGAAAAAACTAAATTGATAACTAGAAATATGATTATAACAACGCAAAGTAATTTGTTTACGAACATATGGCTGAGATTTTAATGCTGCATAATCACTTACTCTTCCTGAAGTATCAGAAAAAATTTCTCCCCCAATAAATAATGATAATGGCAATAACAGTTCCATAAAACTAATAATATCTTGCTTAGTGAACGTATCTATTAATAATTTTATTGCATAACTCGATAGTATCGGATAAATCGCTAAACAAATTGGAGCTTGCATCATAAGCAATATCCAAAATCTATAGGGTTTTATTATATCATAAAAAAATCTTAACATTATTAAAAATATATTCTTGACTAATAACGAAGTGCCGCTAAAGTATAACCACTATCTGGAATAGAATATGCAAAAGTCAATAGAATTTAAAATTATTAAGAAAAATAATCCTATTTCAAATCGTGACAGCAAAAATGGTAGCAACAATTTGCTTCAAAATAACAACCTGTACGATACCACTTTTTCTTCACAAGTTAAAAAAAATCCAACAAAAAATGCTGTTATCTTTCAAGATAAAAAATTGTCCTATAAAGAATTTAATGCAATCACTAACGCTGTAGCGCATTATATTTTATCACTCGGCGCTCGTAATGGAGAATGTATCGGAGTTAGAATGCAAAGATCAATGGAAATGCTTATTGCGGTCCACTCTATTATCAAAGCCGGATGTACCTATGTTCCAATAAACTTTGAAGATCCACAAATAAGAATTAATGAAATCGTTGATAATTGCGAAATCAACACAGTGCTCACTCAAGGTGATTTGTTTGATGATGGTTTCAAATTTAAACAAATTTGCCTAGACAAAGAAATCAAAAACATTACCTCTAAATTCAGCAAAGCATATATTGATGTTGCACTAAATGACGATGATATCGCTTATATCATTCATACATCCGGATCTACAGGAAAACCAAAGGGAATTGCCATAGAGTACAAATCTCTTATTCATCGCATACTTTATCTTCAAAAAAAATTTGACATTAGCGATAAAGACGTTTTTTTGTTAAAAACGCCATATACGTTTGACGTTAGCATCTACGAGCTATTTATACCTTTATTAACCGGTGGAACACTGGTGATTGCAGAAGAAGGCAAGCATAAAGATCAAAAATATCTTTACGATATTATTAATAAGGAGCAAGTCACTATTGTGCAATTTGTACCATCTATGTTGGAATTATTTTTACTTGAAAACCGCAGTGAAGACTTGCCAAATCTACGCTATGTCATATGTAACGGCGAAGAGTTGAGGTATTTAACGGTAAAAAAATTCTCAACAATGTTCAAAAATACCAAATTATTAAATTTTTATGGCCCGGCCGAGGCAACCGTACATGTTTGTGAGTACGATTGTCGTACACAAAGAAATGATGAAAAAATACCAATTGGTAAGCCAATTGATGGTGTTGATTTTTATATCTTAAATAAAGATCATATCGAAACCAAAGTAGATGAAATTGGAGAATTATTTATTGGTGGCGTTGGTTTATCAACAGGATACGTAAATAATACTGAATTAAGTAATAAAAGCTTTTGCAATATTAATATTTCCGGCAATACAAAAAGATTATATAAAACTGGAGATTTGGTAAAAAAGCTTTCAGATGGAAATTTTCAATATATCGGGCGTAATGATTTTCAGTATAAAATAAATGGTATTAGAATTGAGCTTGGCGAAATAGAAGGTACTATAAATGAACTAGAGGAAATATCACAAGTAGCTGTTCTAGCTATTGAAAATAGTAACAATGGGCATACATTGGTTGCATTTTACAAAGCAATTTCCATACTCAATACAGAAGATGTAAAGCAATATATAGCAGATAGACTGCCGAAACATATGCTTCCATCGCGTTTTCTTCAAGTTGAAGAGATGCCGTTAAACACAAGTGGCAAGCTCGACAGAAAGGCTTTAAAAAATATATATCCAATGCATAATGAGCACGCTAGAAATATCACTTTACCGGCAACAAAATTGCAACAACAGATATTTGAATGCTATAAAGAAGTTTTGAAAAAAGACAACATTGACATAAATGATAGTTTTTTTGATATTGGTGGAGATTCTTTGCTTAGCATGCATTTATCAATTACGCTGGAAATAAAACTTAGTACAAAAATAGATACAGAATTAATATATCAATATAACACAATTAATAAATTGGCAGAACATCTTAGTGAGTTAAATATATGATGAGCAACACTATAAACACCAACAACAACGGAATACGCATATATATTGGTGGACCGCAAGGTGTTGGAAAAACAACTTTAATAAAAGAATTATCTAAAAAGTATAATGTTCCATGTTATACTTCGTCACAAGTATTTATGAATTATCTCAACATCGATAGAAAGGCTTTGGAGGCTGTTGACGAAACAAACCCAGAGCTGATAACTGAAGTATTTACAGATTTTTACAATAAAAATAAAAATTTCATATTAGATGGTCATTTTCAACTTGCAAATAGCGCAACGCCAGACACTTTTACTGCGTGCATATTCTTATATGCTCCATTTGATATCATTTTACAAAGAAAAAAACTTGACCAACAAAGAATAAGACATGACAACAATACCGCTCAAGACATTGGTGCGGAAATGTACAAAAAATTAGTTAGGGCATGTAAGTTTTCTAATAAAGTATTTATTTTAAATAACAATGATGAGACCAAAAATTCGTTAGTTAATTTAGAAAAGATAGTATTCATGAGCAAGATGTTACCGCAAGAAGATGCCGGCAAATTAATCTTTGCACAAGACTTACTTGATAACTTCCTTGCTCCAAATATTGATTTCATCAAGGAATATTCACTTGGGCAGAAAGCAATTGCAAACAATAGAAATAATAAATATGAATCAAAGCCTCAATTAAATGCTTTTGTTAAAGGTTCTTTTGATTGTGTTCATATGGGTCATTTTTTAATGCTGTGCGATGCTAAGATGATTGCCTCATGGAAATTAAATCGTAAGTATCACGATACTAAATTAACCGCAGTATTGTCACAACAGGACGGTGGAAAACACAAAGGGGTGGAGTATCTGCAACCGCAAAGCGAAAGAGAAAACGCAGTGTTGGGAACCGGGGTTGTTAATAAAACTGATTTTTGTGATGATACAAAGCTTTTTGTATTGCAAAATGCCAATGATATAGATTTATTTATTTTTGGAGCCGATCAAAATAACAGCTATTTTAAGGGAGTTGAAGATATTTGTAAACGTTTGCATATCAAAACAGCTAATTTATCGAGTAGATATGCAGATATCTCTTCCACAAAAATTAGAGAAAAGTCGATTTACAACAATATGTCATATCAGGAAGCAAAAAGTTATGTGGAACAAAATACACCAATATCAACAGAAAATAGAAAGAAATTAAAATACCTAAAATGCAAAGCAGCTATTAATAAAGAAAATCTAGATAATTTTAATATAATTTTATGATCACAAGAGAAGATATAAAAAATATAGTAATTAATAGACAGATGACTCATATAAGACTAGTACAAGATTATATGATTATTTTAGAAGAAAATAAAGAGAAATTACCTTTTAAAATTGAAGATTTTGAATTAATAAGGCGAGCTATGTTGCATGATTATACCAAATTTAGCAATGAACAAATCAACGGCTTTATTAAAATTGCACAGTATTACGAAAATAAAAAGCTTGGCATTCAAGATGACAGTATTAACAAAACAAGTCTTTATGAATGCTCAAATCTGCATTATTGCAGCGAACCTCATCACATAGAACATCATATTAGACATAACACAACAATGTCAGATATCGATATTTGCGAAATGTGCTGCGATATTGCTGCAACATCTGACAGAAACAAGCAGGAAGATTATACTGCATATTTTCTTGATGTTTTGTGTAAACAGTATGAATTTTTTGAGCAAAAGAAGTTTGATTTCTTAGCTATTTTGGATATATTAATGGTAAATAAAATTACTAAATATTACTCAGATGACAATATTGAGACTCACAATGCTTATCACAGAAAATAGATTTTTATGAAATATGGATAAAATACACATACTTGGCGGACCGGGATCGGGAAAGAGTTATTTGGGTAAGCAATTATCCAATATCTATGGTATAAAACTATATTCTTTGGACGATATTTTTTGGGATAATGGTAATAATAAATACGGCATTATAACAAATGAAATTATTAGAAATGACAAACTAAAATCACTGCTTAAAAATAATAAATGGATCATAGAGGGCACATATTTTGAATGGGTAAAAGAAAGTTTTGAAAGAGCGGATATAATTATTGTGCTAAATACGCATTTTATGATTCGCTGCTATCGAATAATTAAGCGTTTTATATTGAATAAATTTCACCCCACTGGAAGAAAAGAAAATATTGGGAATTTATTGAGAATGCTGTATTGGAATTATGAGTACGAGCACAAGATTCATAAATCAGCACTACTCGCCACTGACTCCTTTAATGCAAAACGCATTATATTAAAAAACATAAAACTATAAATCACCACTGTATTGAGTGACTTGATTTAAACTTTTCATAAACAGATGTATATAATCTCTCTGGATCTTGATTCTTAATGGCGTTAAATTTATTGATATAATATTTTGCCCATATTGGCATATCATCTTCAGTCAAAGGATGTGTCCATTCTGCAACTGATGTATAATTTATATCTTGTACTCTTAAAAAAGAAATATCTGATACATCTATAAAATCGCTTTTAAAGTCGTTTCCAAAATAACTCTTACAATTCCTGTAAAATAAAATATCTTCCCCTAAACTGACAGGTGGTATTCCACCAAATGCATTTACAGCTCTTTCCCATAAATCAAATCTAAAAGCTTGCAGTCCACCATCGCAACTGATATGTGGAAATGCCAATGATAATAATCTTGGAAAACGTTCTTCAACGGTGTAATTTGTATATTTCGTGTCATTACTATTGAGGCTATTGTGCATGACTAAATGTAAATCTTTTTCGCTTGGCATGTAATTTCCATTTACATCTTTAGTAAAATCAATATTATAGAAACCACATTGCTGAGTTTTAACGACAAATGTAACAAATTTCAATACCCTTACAAAATCGTTCTCTCTTATATTGTTAACAATATTTGCAACATAATTATCGCTTCTGAAATCGTCATCATCAAAACAACAAATATAATCAGCATCACCAAACTTCTCTTTAAGTGCAGCTATTGCGAAATTTCTTTTCATTCCAATTGTTGGACGGCTTGCCATAATTTGTTGCTTAAACGTTGATTTTACTGGATAATTTTTATCCCATGGCAAAAAATTATTCCATGCAATTGCCATTTGTGTAATCTTTTGCCATCTTGCGCTATTCATTCCACTGTCAGATGGAATAAATGAAGATGCATACTGGAAATTTTGTAATATTTTTTTATCGATATTATTTCTATTTGGAATATGAAAATATAACAAAAAATCTTCATGTTTCCAATTTCGAAAAAATGGATGAGATAAATCACTTGAGTCAACAATGCATATTTTTATATCACAATTAACTTTTTGTTTCTTAATTTGCTCAATTATCGATACAAGACCGAAAAACCTTAATGCTGAATCATTTCCTAATCGATATGTTGGACAAACAATAAATATTTTTTGCATTAAATAACAAGAATAGTTGCAATTAATACAATGTATAATATTTATTATGCAATAAATTATTATTTGATATGTTAAAAAATTATGAAAAAGGTGAGAGGATAATTAGCATAAACAATCAGATATTATTAACATTCGATGATGGACCGAGTGATATATGGACAAAAAAAATACTAAATATTTTGAAAAAATATCGTATTAAAGTTATTTTTTTTGTAGTTGGCGAGCTTGTCAAGAAGAACCAAGATATTTTAAAACAAATATACCATGACGGTCATGACATTGGCGTACATTGTTATACTCATGAAGATTTTAGCACCCTTAATAAAGAGAGCATACAATGGCAAATAACTAGCACACTTAATGAAATTAGAAATGTTATTCCAGATTGTAATGTCAAGGTATTTAGACCTCCCTACGGTCGTAAAAATGAAAGTATAAATCACATTGCAAACGAACTTGGTCTGCACGTTATGCAATGGAGTTTGTCAGCTCATGATCAACACGATAAAAGTACATATTACACAATCAAAGAAAGAATGTTGCAAATAAAAAACGGCGATATAGTTCTTATGCATGACAATATAGATGCACTAGCTGGTCATATTGCAGCAAATGGAGAGATCATGAGGAGTGATAAAATAAATGTTATACAATATTTAGATCAAGAGTTACCACTTCTAATTGAGAAGTATCAATTCGTTAGTATTAAAGATATTTTTAATGATGATATTCGTGCATGAACATTGTACCAAAGAATGTATCTTTCCCTAAAATTCGAACAGGAAATTTTAATTTAGTTCAAAGAAATATCTTTGCATGCAACAAGAAATGGCAAACGATATACAGTTCATGGCCATCAAATACTTCGCCATTTTTTAATTTATCTCTAACCTTGGCACCGTTAAAATGTTTGTCCTCAGTGTTAGGAATCAATTCAAGCACAAACTCTAGCATTTCACCGGTGAGTGATTCGTCTTTGAATAATTTCTTTTCAATGTATTCACATTTTTCCAATACATCTTCTTTTGCAGCATTGTAGATATGATGATTCGCGACATCATCTATATTGTCTGCGTTATTACCACTTTTAAGCCTTCTACCCACTCCCATTAGACTTATTCCAGTCACTCCATCTGTTGTTTTAAGGTTTATACGATAATCTCCAAATGGATTATAATTTTTAATGACCGGATTTCGATTTTCAATATTCAAAAATACTTGTTTAAATATTTCCAGTCTATCTTCATGATTAAAAGTTGTTTTGTTAAGCTGTTCTGCATCGGCAATATACATCTCCCAATCTTCTAGCCAGATTTTATCTTGATTATCAAATAATAATTTTGCCAATAAGTGCAATAATATTTTGCGCATTCATTAAGCTAAACTTTTAATCATCAAATCTACACCTCATCAGATAAACAAACCATAAATATTATAGCGGACACAAAAACAAGCAGAATAATACCAACGAAAGTTAATAAGACTTTATTGAAAGCGGTGGCAACTGGGTATAGGTATAAACAACTAGTGGAATCTGGAACAACAATTACAGAGATCTCAAAGCAAGAAAATAAACAAGATACTTACATTGGAAGAATGGTAAAACTTGGATATTTAAGTCCGAGAATTGTTGAATCAATTTTTGAAGCAAAGCATAATGAAAACCTCACAATTGTAGCTTTAGAGAAAATCGCAGATGCAAATATTGACTGGAACAATCAGGAAATGGCATTTGCGGAATATAGATAGGCTGGACTCAAGTCTTTTAGCTACTAACTATTAGCTAAAACAATCATCGAAATTTATCTTACAACAAAACAAATTTCAGACACTTAGATTGTTCTACGTACTTCAAAAACATATATCCTTAAAAATCATACAACCGCACCTCCTCATTTTCACTAAAAGAGAGCTTCGCCCAATTTCGTTATTTTGGTCTCTAAAATGAGAGCTCTCCGGTGCAGAACGTTGTTGAAGAAGCCACATGCTGCGGGGTTATTTGCAGTTATGTAAATTTTAGGGATGAATTTCAAAAACACTGGCGGTGGAGTTTCAGCATAGGCAACATAGCTTTTTCTAGCGGCTATATTTTAGCAAGTTAATTCCCTGATGATATGGGTAAATACAGGGAAATTTTAAAATATCGGATAGTTTTTAATGTTTTTTTTGCTCTGGAACGCCATCTACCATTAGAAATAGTTCAAAATTCCCTAAAAAGATAACAGGGAATTTTAGGGTTATAAAAATACATTTTATTTTCTGCTTCCTCAAATCAAAGTTATATGTTTATATTAATCGGAAGTAAAATTTTAACCGATTATTTATAATCTATATGAGCTTTAAAATAGCAACTAGCAAAGAATTTACCAATACCTGGCTTAGAACTGGAAAAGATCCTGATGGCAATATATTATCCATAATGGTTTCTGGTGGAGGTAAAGACAGTTACAAGCAATATGTCTTAAGGAATATCCAAAAAAGCAATATGTTAGCTAAATCCAACCAAGTCTTTGATTTTGTAAATGCAGTTACAAACGACAGAACTTTATTTGTAGGTGAGGGTAATTTCAGCTTTTGTCTGTCAATTACAGGGCAAATAAGAAATCCCCATAACATGGTAACCACTATCAATGAGGCTCAAAATAAATTTTCAGATTTAACAAAACAAAATATCAAGTCACTACAGAGGCTTGGTATTAAAGTATTTTGTAAAACTGACGCAACTCGAATTAATAACGATTTCATGGGGCAAATTTTTCAAAATATTATTTTCCAGTTTCCACATACTGGTAATCGCGAGCCTATTGAAGGTAGGAATCCAAATTTTATATTACTTCGTGATTTTTTAAAATCTGCTAAGCCTCTTTTATCTTACGGTGGCAAAGTAATTGTTTCAATGGTGGACAGTCCTTATTATCGTGGAGCTTTTCAACTTGAAGAAGCTGGAACTGAAGCAAAATATAAACGATACAGCATTTATAAATTCAATCCCTTGCTTTTTCTAAACTATATTCATACAATGACTAATGAGGATGAGAGTGCTATATCAAAAAATGATGATTTAATAACGGTTGTATTTGAAGTATGAGTTTGTTTGCAAGTGAAAACTCCAATATTGAAGGTTTAACGTACATCAAAGACTATATTACCGTAGAACAAGAACAATTCCTAATCTCAAAAATAGATGAACAACTGTGGTTAAATGACCTCAAAAGGAGAGTGCAACATTATGGATATAAATACGACTATAAAGCAAGAAGGATAACGCCCGATTTAAAGATTGGCGAAGTTCCTGATTGGCTGCAAATCTTACCAGACTTTGACCAAGTTATTGTTAATGAATACCTCTGTGGACAAGGGATAGCACCTCACATTGATTGCATTCCATGTTTTGATGATACTATTTGTTCCTTAAGCCTTCTTGAGCCTTGTGAGATGGTATTGGAGAAAGATAATATAAAACATTCAATAATTTTAGAACCGAGAAGCTTATTGATTTTACAGGGCGGTGCTCGTTATAAATGGAAACATTCAATTGCGCAAAGGAAGTCTAATATCAAAAATAGGAGGGTAAGTGTAACGTTTAGGAGGGTGATTTTATAAATTCTGTAAATCTTTCAAAGTACCCTTTCCCCACATCCCAAGCTTTCCATACCTTGGTTCTAGATTTCCTATTGTGTAAACTGCCTTTACTGCCGCAAAACCTTTAATCCAATGTTCAATTTTGCTATCTTCGTCAAGTTTTTGAGTTTTATAAATCTCACCTTCCGTAAGTATTGCTCCATAAACTTCTTTGTCATTTAAGATAACAACTGCCTCTTCAGATCCGGGGTCCATGTTCTGCCATTCCAGAAATTACACAATATTCGCCTTCTTTATAATTCTCATGCTTCATTGATAGGTTGTTATGAAACAAATTGAGGCATTGGTTGAAAAATAGCATCTTGGGTTTTTTTCTCAGATGATTTCCTACCCCTCCAACCTCACCGTATGCACATTATTCCCAGATGCAAAGCCAATATCAGCCCGAAAAACACCATACTCCATTCTTTGGTTTTGTGATTTGAATTCTACAAACTCAATGTTTTGGCTTACGCCAACCGCTGGTGCGGCAAATACTTTACCGTCTTTATAAATCTTTGCTATAGCAAGTTTTGTTGGAGTATTTGAAATTGATGCACAATCAACAGGAAAGTCAATAAACCTTTCATGATGCAACTTTTTTCTTGAAATTGGGTAGGTAATTTCAAGGTTTCTTGATGTGATGCTATTAAACGAACTTCCAGCTAAGAAAATATTGCTTGGGATTATTTTGATTGTTTCCGATGTTTTATCATTTCCTTGCAACAAGTAAATATCTTCTTTTTTGATTTCATAATGTGGTAGGATTTTACCTTCTTTGGTGTGCGACAATTTTGCTTCTTCTCCACCAAAGCCAACAACCACTCTCATAACTTTGTTTGCACAAAAGACTACATTGTTTGAATTATCGGTGTTTATGAAGAAGTAAGCACCTTTCTGATTTTCAGACATATTGTAAATTTATAGGCTTTACATGACCCATGATATCTAATAGCATCAATGCACCACCATACATTGGTAATGACATTAATTGTGAGCTGATTGGCATTCCTAGATTGCTTTCATCTTCATTAACCTGAACATCTTTGCCTATGTATTTTGGGGTTTTGTCTATCATGTGGTCTGGTAGATGGGTCCTTGAGCAGGAGGTTAGGAGGGTTAGGGTTGTTAGTAGGGGGAGGAGTTTCTGGGGGTGATATATACATAGTAAATCAATAGATGAAGGTATATTATCAATTACACTGAATATTCCCCTGTAGCTTAAATCTTACACAATACCCAACTTCTCCTGAAAAAAGTTAATAAAAGCCTTTGTTTTTAGTGATGGATTCATATTTATTGTTTTTATTAAATATATAGTTTTTTAAAATTCAAAGAACTAAAAAAAGTCAAATCAATTCTGATTTCTTATTAATGCTATATTTATCGTAAAAATAAATCTGCATTTTTTGCTTCCTCACATTAGAGTTATTGTTTACATTGATAAAATAAGAAAGGTAACACAGGATTTGAAGATTAGTGAAATTCCAAAATGGCTTCAAGTACTTCCAAACTTTGACCAAGTAATTGTCAATGAATACCTGTGCGGACAAGGAATAACACCCCCACATTGATTGCATTCCATGTTTTGGTGATACTATTTGTTCGTTTAGCTTGTTAGAATCCTGTGAAATGGTATTGGAACGAGATGGCAAAAAACTTTCAATAATTTTAGAGCCTAGAAGTCTGTTAACATTTCAAGGTGAAGCTCGTTATCAATGGAAACATTCAATTTCTGCGAGAAAATCTAATATTAAAAATAGGAGAGTAAGTATTACTTTTAGGGGGGTAATTTTATAGATATCACTCATTCCACAAATTTCCTCCGCTTTTTAACGTACCAATTTTACCCGCTATTTATTCACACCGTTCAAAGTTACCCTTATGTAGTATGGTTAATAAAGTCACCAACTTTAACAAAATCTTTTAGCTGTAAAGATTCAATAATTTGATTTTTGCTAGATATATCAGGAAGTTTTAAATCTAAATCTGCACAATTATAATAACGGTTATCAATAATAGCTTTTGCGATTTCTGGCGTTGATAAGTTTTTAAAATATCCAGAATAAACATTTTTTGCAGGTATATTAAATTGAGTTAAGTAATCAGTCAAAACGTAGCATCCGAAAACACCGCTCCCAATAACAATAATTTCATCTCCACTTTTTAAAATAGTATCAATTAGTAGCTTTGTTGAGTTTTGCGGCGACTGAATTTTTGAAGTAACGGATCTTAAATTATCTTTATTTATAAAAAACTTGGATTTTTTGTTTAAATTCTCAAGAAGTTTTGTCATATTTTCTATATTTGTTGTTTTCTGCTGTGTTGTTATTAAATTTTTAATCTCTTGTCGATTTTTTAATTTTTTAGCAGCTGAGTCAATAGTGATATCAAGATATGAAAAATGTTTTGATTTATCAATAAAAACACTATCAAAATCTATAACAAAAGTTTTTGCATTTGAAATATTTGTAATACAAAATAGAGACATTATGAAGTATAGAAATAGCTGAGCTTTCTTCATAACTAAGATAAAACATTAATTGTGTTATTAACGGTTGATTTAATATGTCTGAATATCTGTTTATAAGCAGAACAAAAAATATTATGCTGCAATTTGTGATCAAAATTACCTGGGCATCCACCTTGGCACAAATCATTAACATCACAAGTTTTGCAATCTTCGCTATATAGTCTTGGTTGCTCCCTAATTTTCTGATATGATGGAATTTTAAGTGCATCAATTAATGATATCTCCTTTAGATTCGCTACATCTTCAACGAGATATTTTTTTTCATCATAATTATCGCAAAAATGAAAATTACCCTTTGAGTCTATTGTTGGATAATTTCCGCAATGTTTAGAATTATGTGTACACAAAGAGCCTTGTTTAGCAAGAAGCTCTTTTGCTGCACTATCAAAAAACCTAAACTGCAAGTTTGGATTGTTATG
>CANDYN010000004.1 GCA_947424985.1 Rickettsiales bacterium
GAGAGCTTTTTTGACAAAATATCAAAGGGTGGGTTTCACGGTATCGACATTGGTTTTTCCGCAACAAATCCAAAAGTGAAATCGATAAGTGAAGAGATTGAGGCTGATTTTTTAAAAAAAGATTTATTTTTAAATGCCGTCAATATCGCAAAAAAGGCAGGCCTTGTCTTGTCAATTGATACAATTTTTCCCAAAATTGCAAAAGAATGTTGCAAGCTTGGCTTTAGCTATATAAACGACGTAAATTTCTTACGAAATCAAGAGTTTATCGATGTTTTAAACGAATTTCGGAACGTAAAATATATATTAACACATAGCTCATCTGTTCCAGCTAAAGCTGACGAGTTTTTAGATTTAGACAAAAATATCATAGAAGCATTACTGGAGTTAATGCAAGAAAAAATGAAAATTTTGGAACAAGCTGGAATAAATAAAAGTAGAATTATTTTAGATCCAGGAATCGGATTTGGAAAAAATAACGAACAAAGCTGGGAAATTATCAAAAATTTTGCAAAATTTAAAATTCTCGACTGTAAAGTTTATCTCGCACACTCAAGAAAACGCTTTTTGTCAGATATCGCATCAGAAATAAAAGATAGGGATTTACCAAGCCAAACTATCACAAAAATGCTGGAAGATATCGCGGATTATGCAAGGGTTCATGTTTAAGGCTAATATACTTTGTTATCATAATATTCCTTATCGGATAAATACGTAGTCAATATTCAGCTACAAACCCCCACACGTCAGAAAAATAAAAACTTGAAAATTAAAAAATTATTGTTATCATTTTTCTATAAGGTTTATAATAAACTATATGGAAGTACATTTTAACACATACGATTTGGTGAAAATTTTAAAAAAACAAGGATTTACAGAACAGCAAGCTGATGGTGTTGTTGAGGCAATAGTAAAATCGCATGAAAATCTTGCAACAAAAAAAGACTTAAATGAGATATACTATAAAATAGTAATCGCAATTGGCATCATTTCATCAACTGTTGGAACAATCATAGTATCAATTTTGAAAAAATAGAGAAATTGTAGAGTTAAAAAAATACTTGACAACTAAAAAAAATGTAATAGTTAGTTACTATAATTTGTTCGATGCTCAATGCCAGATTCAAAAATAATCAATACAAAGGTTACAAAGGAAGAAGCTTTGGAATTTCATAGATCTGGAAAACCTGGAAAAATACAAATTGACTTGATTAAAAAACTAAATAATGCAAGAGATTTATCCCTCGCCTACTCTCCTGGCGTTGGCTTTCCTTGTCTTGAGATTGAGAAAAATCCCGATTTAGCTTATGAATATACATCAAAGGGAAATTTTGTTGCGGTAATCTCAAATGGAACTGCTGTTCTTGGTTTCGGCGATATAGGACATTTAGCCGGAAAACCGGTAATGGAAGGGAAAAGTGTTCTTTTTAAACGCTTTGCAGATATAGACTCAATCGATATAGAGGTAAAAACAAGGGACGAAGATAAATTTATAGAAATAGTGGAAAATATAGGAGATACATGGGGCGGGATTAACCTTGAAGACATAAAGGCACCTGAATGTTTTAAGATCGAGCGTGAATTGCAGAAAAGGCTGAATATACCTGTATTTCATGACGATCAGCATGGAACGGCTATCATTTCCCTTGCGGGAGTGATAAATGCAGCAAAGATAACCGGAAGAAAATTTTCGGACATGAAGGTCGTTGTAAATGGCTCTGGCGCAGCAGGAATATCGTGCCTTAGAATGCTTATTGACTATGGAATTAAAAAAGAAAATGCATTCCTTTGTGATCAAAAAGGTGTTATATATGAAGGCAGAGAGGGTGTTAACGATGTTAAAGCCGAATTTGCACAAAAAACAGACAAATGCAAAACATTAAAAGAAGCATTAAACGGTGCTGATTTATTGCTTGGATTATCCGTAAAGGGTGCGTTTGGCCAAGAGCAGATTTTAGCTATGGCAAAAGACCCAATTATCTTTGTAATGGCAAATCCTGATCCAGAAATGACGCCGGAGGAAATAAAAGAGGTAAGGCCTGATGCCGTAATCGCAACTGGAAGAAGTGATTATCCAAATCAAGTAAATAATGTTATGTGTTTCCCGTTTTTATTTAGAGGAGCTCTTGATACAAGATCTTCTTGTGTAAATCAGGAAATGAAGATAGCTGCCGCTGAAGCCATTGCAAAACTTGCACAAGAAAAAACTCCAAATGAAGTAAAAATAGCCTACGGTGGACACGATTTAAAATTTGGAAGAGATTATATAATTCCAACGCCCTTTGACCCAAGACTTATAGTTGAGGTTGCATCGGAAGTTGCAAAAGCTGCAATGAAAACCGGAGTTGCAAGAATCAAAATTAAAGATATTGAAGCTTATAAAGTTCAACTAAAAGAAAGAATTGGATTATAATAATATGTCAATTGGTGATTATTCCGAACTTACACAGCTTGGAAAAAAAGAAATTGCAAAATCAAATCCCAATGAAGCTAGACTTGAATCGGTATCAAATCCATATAGGGATGTAGATTATGTTGCACGACTTTCCACAAAAGAGTTTACATCTCTCTGCCCTATTACGTCTCAACCGGATTATGCAAATATAGTTATTGACTATATTCCAAGTGATAAATTAGTTGAAAGTAAATCTTTAAAGCTTTTTTTTCAATCTTTTCGTAATCATGGCGATTTTCACGAAGCCTGTACCATTTATATCGCACAAAGAATAATTAAAGAGGTGTCTCCGAAATGGCTTAGAATTTGTGCATATTGGGCACCAAGGGGCGGAATTCCAATTGATGTATTTTTTCAAACCTCAAGTCCACCAAGCAACATTTATATCGAGGATCCAAAGCATAGAATTTAATAAATCATTAAAAATAAGTGAGCTTGGAGATCGTAAAAGAGTATTTTTGGTATTTCATCTCAAATAAGAAGGATAGCCATTTGTTGAATAAAGAAATTGTTTAAATAAAGAATATATAATCCCCAATTTCAAGTTTTTCTTTTAGAGAAATTTTTCTCAATCCAGATCTAACACATTTTCTTTCATCTCTTGTCAAGGTTTTTATAAAATTACTCCTTTGTTTTTTTACATGACCAGCAAAAAATGGATAAGATTCAAACGCTCCATAGGTCAAATCGCTTCTGGAATATATAGATCTAATGTCAATTTTTCCATTTTTATCATAAAATTCACGGGCTTTTTGGGAATAAATTTGATGTTTTTTGGCAATTTTTTCACCAAAACCACCAGACACACTGCCATCTGTAACGTTTTTGATATAACTCTTATATTTTGATACAGCATCATTTTCACAATCCGTCATTTCTTTTCCCAGATTCAAGGGGTATTCCGTCCAATAACCAAAACCAATGGATTTAAAATTTGAGAATTTATGCATTTTGTAAAAAACAAAAAACGCTATAGATATCCACAAAATAGACATCGCGGACATTTTTAATATTAGCAATTTCTTATTAATAACCAATGACATAAGTATCTATTCAATAGAATTACCACTCTTCACCTCAAGATTAGCGTCATCCATAGCATCATCTTCGTCATCAAATTCATCTTCTTCATCATCGTTCGCAATTCTAAGAGCAAATCCTCTTTCTTGCATTCTTTGTTCAACTTCCTGCAATGATTTTTTCCCAAAGTTTTTCTTTGCCAATAAATCCTTTTGCGTAAATCTTTCAAGATCACCCAAATATTTCACATTTGGCATATATTTCAAGCAATTCATGGTTCTCACACTAAACTCTATATGTGTAATCAAAGCATCATTTTTTGAAACTTTTCCATGTACTTCTCCAGTTTGAATTAATATGTTGCTCTTGTGTGAACTTGCTATTACATCCCTCAGCTCTTGCGCACTTTTATTGTTTAAGTCCATTATAGCACCGAACATTCCAGAGCCAATTGCACAAGCTATATCCAGGCACTCAGATGGAACCATTGAGCCATCTGTCAATATTTCAAGCTCAATTTTTTCAAAATCTTCAGCATTTCCATTGTAGATATAGTTTGAAACATCAAACGAAACATTTTTAACCGGCGTATAAAACTTATTTAAAAACACTCTACCATCACTTGCCTGAATAACATCTTCTCTTGATATTTCAACTCCAAAACCAACTTTAATACCAATTTCCATGGATATACTGACATTCTTCACCACGGTAAACAAATACAAATCTTTGTTTACAATTTCAACACCCTCTGGACACGAGATATCTCCAGCAAAAACTGCACCCGATTTAGAAATACCCAAAGACAACGCAGAGCTAGAATCGAGATTATCAGATTTTATAACCACATCTTTCATATTCAATGATATAGCGATCAAATCCTCAGAAACCCCATCAATATGAGAAAATTGATGTCTAATCCCAGAAATCTTGAACCAATCTATTTTTACACCTCTTATCGAATAAAGAGTTCTTCTAATGCTGTTAGCAAGGGTAATTCCAAATCCTTTCTGAACAGGATAAATATCAAATATTTCAAGTGTATCCGAAACTGGACGCTTTAACATCTTCAGATCAGAAGAAAAATTCGAGTATATTGATAGATCTTTGTTTGATGACATACTTATAAAAAATTTAAACTATATTCTTCTCTTTTTTGGCGGTCTGCAACCATTATGAGGTAAACCAGTCACATCATGTATAGCTGTTATTCCAAACCCCAAAGCAGATAAGGCTCTAACGGAACTTTCTCTTCCAGGTCCCGGCCCAGATATCTTTACAGTTAAGTGTATACTGGCTTGATGACTTGTGCTCTTTGAGGCATCCAACCCCATAGACTTAAACCACCTCTCAACAGCTGTTTTCACAGCCTCAGATGCTGCAAATGGCGTACTTTTTTTATTACCCTTGAAATTAGTTCCAGCACTAGACCACGCAAGTGCTGACCCAGATAGATCAGTTATAGTTATAATTGTATTATTAAAACTAGCATGAACATGAACTATAGCGCTCGTTATTTTTCTTTTTTCGTTTTTATTCATATATTATAAATTATAAAAAATTACTTCTTTTTTGATCCAGAAACTGGCTTCATCACCTTCTTTTTACCCTTTCTTGTTCTAGCATTCGTCTTGCTTCTTTGTCCACGAACAGGCAATCCAACCGAATGTCTGTTACCCCTATAGCACCTAATGGCAATCAGCCTTTTAATATTCGATGTTATTTCTCTTTTCAAGTCACCCTCAACGGTTATTTTTTCCTCAACTATCACTTTTCTTATGTTTTCAAGCTCATCGGAAGTAAGCAAATACATTCTTTTTGTATGATCTATTCCGCATTTATCACATATAGCTTTTGCCAGATGCCTTCCTACGCCATAAATGTACGTAAGAGAGCACCAAACTTGCTTCTCACTTGGAACGCTAACTCCCATGATTTTTATATCTTTATTATTAACTGACGACATATTTAAAATTCAAAACCTAAATTAACAACAATATCTTTGCAAGATTTTGTAAAAAAGAACCCTGTACCAATTTTTATACCACTGAATTTCTTGGCGTCCTGCACATCAACAAATCCACTCAAAAATACCTTAATTCTTTTTACACCAAAGAAGGATCTATCGATAGCGATGATGGTTTTTAAGGATAAATCAGTACTATTGGTTTTTACATACTCCGACACAGAACACGCCATCTGCAAAAACTCACTTATTGACATTTGCATCGAAGACTTGGGATTTAACGTTTTAAAGCCTCTTTTTGGAAGATGTCTTTGAAGTGGAGTATCGGAAGTAGCTCTAAAAGGACTCTTTGCCTTACCAGATCTTGCAAGCTGTCCTTTGTGACCCCTTCCTGCTGTTTTTCCCTTTCCAGATCCGATACCCCTTCCCTTTCTAGTTGGGTTTTTCGTATTAGTTTTACCTGGCTTCATTAAAACATTTTCAGCTTGCATCATAAATTAAAATTAAACATTATTAGTTGACACGGACTTAGACAATAACTTATAATAAAGAGGTGTCTTTATATTTTGAAGCGCCAAAATAGCAGCCTGGGCAACATTATTTCTATTCGTCGATTTATGTATCTTGGAAACCAAGTCAGTAATACCCAATACATAACATATATCCCTTATTACAGATGAACATGCCAAAGAGATACCTGGCTTCGCTGACATTAAATTAACACTTGCGCCAGAAGAATATCCAGTAACGGCATGATGTATTGTATATCTAACAGACGAATCGGTAACAACTTTTTTCAGTGGAACCTTAAAAAGGTTCTTTTGTGCATTTTGCAAAGCTTTTTGTTCAGCAGAAGACACATCAGCTGCGTTCCCCTTACCAAAGCCTATAACGCCATTTTGATCACCTATTACAACTGAAACAGAGACACTCATAGTTCTACCCCCCTTTGTTGTCTTAGAAACTCTCCTCACATCAATTCTGGCATAAACAAATTCCGATTTTCTCAAATTTTTTCTCACTATTCTCTTGGTTGTTAACATGATACACAAAAACTAACTACACTTAACACAGGATACAAAACCCTCCCAGAAAGATTTTACCCTACCATGAAACAAAAACGAACCTCTGTTTAAATAGAGATCTTCCATTGTAACATGCGATTTCAATTCCACATTCGAAAATATTTTACTATAAAGCTCAACTCCAAATTCAAAACAAGACACCTTCGAGACTCTGTTCTTTATGCCCTTAGATGATAAAATATTCTGAAATTCCTTCGAAGCAGTACTAAAGCCTGTTAGCACTTTACCATCAACAGACAACATAAGATATGCTGACATGTTTCTATTGTTTTTTTCAATTACAAGGGCAAACTTTTTACCACCAGATTTAGAGGCATTTTTTTTAATACCAGCTATCTCTTTTCTTCTTCTAGTTTTATATACTTTTTTTGTTAAAAACATAACACAAATAAAATTATTTCTTACCAGCTTTCGCATCTTTCCTTATTATATGATCACCAATGATACATATACCCTTACCCTTGTAAGGTTCAACTTTTTTAACTTTTTTTACCGACGCAGCAAATTGCGACACTTTTTGTTTATCAAAACCAGATACCGTCATCAAACCTTGTCCCGGAAATGATACCTCCACACCTTCAGGCATGATGATATAAACCGGATGACTTTTTCCAACAAGCAAAAATAACCCATTTTCCTTTTTTTCCGCCTTAAACCCAACACCAGAATATTTCATCTCTATTGAACATTTATTTAAAATTGTATTAACCGCTGATGCAATTATCCTTTTTAAAGTCCCAGCCTGAGCCAATGAAGCTTTATAGCCTTTATCAGAAGAGTTTGTTATTACAGGCAAAACAATAAGCGACGTACCAGATAAAGAAACATCAACAAGCTCGCTCTTTGAAATCGTGACACTTCTATCCTCATATTTTATAATAACAGAATCATGCAAAACATCTATACCAATGCCGGACTTTAAAACTATATCACCTTTTACAACTCTAGACATCTACACAATAAACAACACTTCTCCGCCAATATTTTTTTCCATACAAGTCCTAGCCGTAAAAACTCCAAACGACGTCGAAACCAATATTGTGTTTAAGGGGCTTTTTTTTTGCATATAAGCAATTTCAGCAGATGAACAGTATTTCTTTCTAGAAGGCTTCGTTATAGATTTAGCATCAGAAAACGGATTCTTCGATAAAACAGATGAATTAATGAAAACCTCAAGCTCATATGCCGACTTAGGCGAATCTTTGTAATGCATAATAAAACCAATCTGACACAATAGCTTCAAACATTCTTGTGAAAGATTGTTCTTTTTTACATTACATGGTAAATTTGAAAAAACCCTATGGTTTTTCAATCTACAAACTAAATCTGATATTGTTATAGCACAAGACATATTGTTATAAAATTAATTTTTATGTAAACCTGGAATATCTCCAAGAGACGCAAGCTCTCTTAAAACAACCCTACTAACTCCAAAAAAGCCAACATAACCCCTAGGCCTTCCACTCACATTGCATCTATTTTTTTTTCTAGATGATGACGAATAGCGCAAAGTCGAAAGAGCAATTGAGGACATAATGTCTCCAGAAGATGCTTTATCTTTCAAAGAAAGTCTTTTCGCGGCATTTCTTATTATACTTTGATTTTTTTTCAATGTTTTAACTACATGTGATTTCTTTGCCATATTTAATTAAAAAAAGGTACTCTTAGAGCTGTTAATAATATTTTTGATTTATCCGGAGAACTATTTCTCAGCGCAATAGATATATTTAGATCTTGTATAAAATTCGACTCGAAAAACAACGACGAATTACCCGGCAAGGTTGTAGTAAAATTCCCCGCTTTATCAAAAGATGCCTTTAAACCTCTAAAGTCACGCACTCTTGGTAAAGCTATATATATAAGTTTATCCAAAAAAGAAAACATAGATTCTCCCCTCAAAGTCACCTTAACAACATAAGGTTGACCCTCCCTGATCTTAAATGCCGCATCCGAATTTGGCGCCTTAACCACAACCGGCCTAGAACCAGAAAGAAAAGCCAAATCCTTAAGAGCTGATTCCACAACCTTTTTATCACTTCCTAAGCTAGAAAGATTCAAAGATATCGTCACCTTAGAAATAGACGGCTTCGCATGAATATTTAATGATACAAAAGGATTATCTTGTAACTTAAAAAAATCATCATATATAATTTTTGTATTATACTTTGTCATATCATCAAAATTAAATTAATTTTACATTAGAAATATCAACTGGTATCTCCTTGCTTGAATATTTCTTAGAACCATCTTCAGACGCCGACACGCTTGTCTTATAAAGAAAGCCAGACAACAAAAGTCTACCATCTTTCAAAACTTTCAAAACTGAAAAAGTTTTACCTTTTTGAGAACCGCACAAAACTTTAACGTTTGAGCTTTTTTTTATTTTTTTCGATAACTTAGAACCCATAAAACAAATTAAACAACATCATGTGCAAGAGAGGTAATTTTCAGAAAAGCATATCTTACTTCTTGAGCAACCGGACCAAATACAGCAGTACCCACCATCGTTCCATCTTGCTTTATCAAAACAACGGCATTATCAGAAAATTTTACCGTCGAAGAATCATCTCTGGTTATATAAGCCTTACTTCTAACAACGACTGCTAAAAATTTTTCTCCTTTTTTTACTTTTGAATTCGGTATAGATCTTTTTACACTAACTCTAACGACATCTCCAACACTAGAAAATCCTTTTCCGTATACATGTATTACCTGGGCAATAATTGCACCAGAATTATCTGCAACAGATACAACACTTTCTTTTATCAACATATATACTAAAAAATCAAACAGAAACCTTTCTAACCACAAGATGTGCCTTTGTTTTGGACATTGGGCGACACTGCACGAACATCACCTCGTCATTTAATTGCAAATCAATATCCCTATAATGACATATTATGCAACTTTTCCTATTGATAATTTTACCAACTACACTCTTTTGATAACTAAATATCGCAATTTTTACACTATTCTTGCCCACAAGAGATTCAACAACCCCACGCATTTCGGCTTTTGGTATACATAAAGAACTACCTGAACTAGTCATAAAACGAACAAATTATCAATTCACATCCTTATTAACGCTTAAAAAATAATAAGCAAGGGTTTTTTTCATTTTTCTCATTATTTTTATATTTTCTATCTTTTTCCCCTCTTCCAAGCTTGGCATTTTCAATTTTGCCTCAAACATTTCCTTCTTTATAGAGACAATGTCTTTCAAATTTAAAACTTCTTTTTTTTTCACGGACACAATATATACAAAATATTAATATACAAACTTCTTTTTGATAAACTCAACATCGATTGAAAGCTTTGACATTGCAGCAGAAAATGCTTTTTTTGCAACCTCCTCCGTAACCCCAACTGACTCCATAACAACAGTACCCTTGGTTGCATTAAAAACATAACCGTCAACGCCACCCTTACCACCACCAAGTCTTGCACCTATTCCTTTTGACGTAAAACTAAGTTTGTGTGACATTCTAATAACCACGGCACCGCCCTGAAGTTTTATTATTTTTACAGCAGCTTTTTTCGCCGCCTCAAGTTCTTTTTCTCCAATAACCTTACCCTCAAGAGCCTTAAGTGCAAACTCACCATACTCAATTGTCGCTGATGTAGAAACTCCCCTACTGTCAACTTTATGTAATTTTCTATAAACTTTTGAAGGCATAAATAACGCAAAAACTATCTGTTAATCCAAACTTGAATACCTATAACACCATATTTTGTTATAGCTTTTTCACATACATAATCTATATCAGCTCTTAGAGTTGACAAAGGAACGCTACCCTCGGCAAATTTTTCACTACGCGCTATTTCAGCTCCATTAATACGACCAGATATCATTACCTTTATACCCTTTGCACCGGATTTCATAGCAGAAGACATAGCAAGCTTAATTCCTTTTTTATAAGACTTTGTGGATTCTATGGCATAAGCTATAGTAACACCAACAACCGAAGCATCAAGTTCAGGCTTCTTAACTGATACAACGGATAGCCTTGCTCCAAACTTAGTAATTTTCTGTAAAGCCTCCCCAAGTTTTTTCATTTTATCTATCTTGCCAAGCAAAAGAGCTGATTTCGCGACATATACAGATATCGACGCAGATTTATCGTGCCCCCTTGATATAAATATTTTTGAAATAAGAGCATCTCTAGCTTCTTTTGATATGAATTTTCTGATAATAAAATCATCATATACAAAATCTCTCATATCTTGTTTATTTGTCGTAAACCACTTCGACTTAGGCTCTGACAAGCTTATTAACACACTGTTCCTTTGACCTAAATTTTTTCCAGCAACAAATGCGCATCTTTTAATTTTTTGACCCATAGTAATTAAATAATATCTTTTTTACGAACTATAACACTTATATTTGTTCTATTTTTTCTAAGTATACCGGTTTTTCCTCTACCAGCAGGCATAACTCTACGAATATATGTAGCACGACCAACCCTAACTTCATCTATCAAAACATCGGTTTCTGATAAAGATTGATTTTTAACTTTTAAATTTGCTATAGCTGAAATAAGTACTTCTTTAATCATCTTTGAAGCTTTTAATTGAGACAGCTTCGCTAAAACCATAAAAGCTTCTTCAGCCGACTTATTTCTTATACATGAGGCTACCAGATTAACTTTATAGTCAGACGCCTTTGCGCTACTTAGAGTTGATATAGCTAAATTACTTTTTTTCAATAACATATTTTTACAAAACTAAGCCTTAGAACCCTTATGCCCTTTGAAAGTCCTCGTCCAAGAAAATTCACCCAATTTATGCCCAACCATACTTTCGGTAATCTTAAACTCTATATAAGATTTACCATTATATACGGCAAAAGCTAATCCAACAAAATTTACAAGAATCGTAGACGATCTTGCCTTTGTTTTGATAACACTTTCTTTCTCAGCTTTATTCAGGATATTTCTAACTTTCTTCAGGATAGCTCTATCTAAAACTGGACCTTTTGACTTGGATCTTGGCATAACTACATAAAAACTATTTTTTCTTCTTTTTATTAATAATAAACTTTGACGTTCTTTTGTTTGTTCTTGTCTTGGTACCCTTGTTCGTCTTTCCCCAAGGAGTAGTTGGATGTCTACCTCCAGAAGTTTTACCCTCTCCCCCGCCGTGTGGGTGATCAACCGGATTCATTGCAACACCTCTCACCGATGGCCTAATACCTTTCCATCTATTTCTTCCAGCCTTACCCTCGCTCCTATTTATATAATCCTGACCAGATAATCTTCCAAGTGTCGCAAAACACATTTTATGAATTTTTCTCTGCTCCCCAGATGGCAATTTTACTATAACATAATCTCCCTCCGATCCGGCAATTTTAGCACACGAACCAGCAGTTCTAACAATCTGAGCACCCTTCCCAGCCTTTAATTCAATACAAGAAACATCTATCCCAACAGGAACTTCGCCTATTGGCATCACACTTCCAGGTTTATTTTCAATAAATTTCCCAGATATGTAAAACGACGAACCAACATCAAGACCTTCTTGTCTCAAAACATATAAAAGTTTACCAATGGACTCTCCAGATGAACACTTACATAAAGCTATCGGCAAATTCCTATTTGGATCATATTGAATGCTCAACACCTCATAAGATTCTCCAAAATTTTTAACATTCCATTGAAAATTTATAATTCTATACGCTTTCTTGTGCCCAGCACCTCTGTGTCTCGAAGTTATTCTTCCATGATTATCTCTTCCAGAACTTCTAACGAGCTTCGTAATTAAAGATTTACATCTAGGCTCCGAATCAATATAATCTTTAATTTGATAATTCAAAAATCTATTTGAAGGTGTAGTTGGATTGATTTTTTTTCTTTTAAAGATAGACATATGTTAAATATAATTTATTGAACCTGACTTTAACGTAATATAAGCTATTTTTACTTTTGAAATCTTTCTGTTACCCTTAAATGACTTTGAATGACTCAATCTTATCAGGGTGCGAATAGAATCTATAGACACACCAAAAATTTTCTCTATCGCCTCTTTAACTTCTGTTTTAGAATAAGCAGGATTTGTCAACACAAACGCATAACTACTTTGATTTGCAGAATTTTGCTTATAAGATTTATCAGTGAGATGCAAAGATTTTATAACATCATATAATTTTATGTTTTTTACGGTATTTATTTCCATACTATTTAGACAAAACATTCAACATTTTTTCAAGACAGCTCTTCGTTATAAATACAGCAGACGACTTATGCAAGACGTGATTCGTCAAAGTATCAGAGGTAGATATATTTGCATTTTTAATATTTCTTGTAGATTTGACGAAATTTGAATCTTTTGGAAGATCTGTGATAAAAACCATACTTCTTTCCATTTTTTCTTTCGAAAATTTCAAAAGCGATGAAAATATAGCTTTTGTTGATATTGAATCAATATTAAAGTCATCGAATACAAACAACGATGATGATTGCAACTTTAAATAAAGCCCAACTTGTTTTGCTTTTTTTGTTTCTTTTTTATTAATCGAAAAGAACGATCTTACAGCTTTTGGTCCATGTGCAATCCCACCACCAACTTGCAAAGGCGATGCTCCATGCCCCTGTCTCGCCCTACCGGTTCCTTTTTGCTTAAACGGCTTTGCTCTTTTGCACGACACTTCTGAAATTGTCTTTGTACTTGCAAGCGGCTTTTTTGAATCCCAAACTTTTGCCATATTGTTTGCATATTTTGATAAGAATGCCGATATATTCTCAGGCAAGCCAACAGACAAAGCCGATAAATCAATATTTCCGGATTCAGTCCAATCTAATATATTTTTTCTTACAACTACATTCATAAAATTTTAAAACTATTTTTTCAGTAACAAAGCCTTGACAAAGTTAAACATAACCTCTGTTGAACTCGGTAAAATTATAACTTTTTTAATAGCATTTGTAATAAACAATTCTTGAGATTGAAAACCTGGGATTGTTCCCTTTATAAATATTAAAGATTTTTCAGCGTCGACTTTTATAATTTCCATGTTTTGCGTCGTAACAATTTTTCCACCCATTCTACTAGGCATTTTTTTATTTTTAAATACCTTACCAGGATCTGTCCTATTACCAGTTGAACCAAGTGATCTTTCAGAAAGAGATTCACCATGACTCGCAAGCTGACCAGCAAATCCATATTTTTTCACAACACCGGCAAAACCCTTACCCTTCCCTACTGACTGAACATCTATTAAACATCCAATCAACTTTTGAAAATCTATTTCCATCTTTTGACCAAGTGCAAAGGAAGACATATCAACCCCAGTCGGCAATCTGAATTCTTTTAATATTTTCAAACATGGCACAGACATCGACTCAAAGTTCGTTTTTTGTGGCTTATTTGTCTTTGACTCTTTAACGGGATATGATCCCAGTGTCAGAGCGTTGTACCCGTTTTTTTCAATAGTTTTAACGTCCACTATATATAGATCATCCATATAAACAATTGTAACCGGAACAACTTCAGCGCCCCTTACCACATATGACATTCCGCATTTTCTAGCTATCAATCCTAAGTAATTTGCTATCATATTAACTACAAAAGTTTACAATCTAGACATACTTGAAACACATTTTATTAATTTGCAAGTATTTTCTTAAAAAAATTGCAAATTATTTTCCTGGCTGTTATAAAAATCAACAATTATACAGGAAATGACAGTAAAATATTATCTCAAAAACCTGCTAAACTTGCATCACGTATACTCTTTATCGGCAATGAGGCTTGTTTTTGATCAATATATAATATACAATTATTTAATTTCAAAATTTGATATAAGTTTGTTAAAAATAGTTGACATATTTACAATAAATGCATTTTTATATGGATTTTTTACAGTCTTCTCCGGATTTTTATTTGATAAATATGGAGCAAAAGTTGTTTTTTTCATCTCGCACATTGCCCATATACTTTCCTACGTTACGCTTATTTTTGCATTTTCAAATCCAAATTTGATACTGTTATTTTTATTACTTGATACAGCTCAAGGAAGTTTTATCGTTGGAAAATACGAGGCGTCAATATATCAAAATGTTGTCAATAAACTTGATTCTAGCGGAAATGAGTTTCCAAAGTTTTTGGCTATTTTTTATTCTATTGGAGATATAATCAAATCCATTAATCCACTTTTAACAAGTATTTTATTTATAATTCCACATAAATATATGACTGTCATAATCTATACATATATATTAATTCAATTTTCCGGATTTTGGATTATTTCAAAAATGGACAGCACTAAAACAAAAAATAAAAAATCTCCAAGCATCTTGAAGATAGTAAAATCAAGCTTTCTCGCTCTTAAAAATAAAGAAAAAGGAAGTAAAGTTTACATATTTTCAATTTTTGCCTCCTTGATGTACATATATAAAGAAATTTTTACAATATCAAGTAAACTTTTCCCACAATTACAACAAACAAACATGGCTGCCTTTAAATCATTTTATCACTTAGCCATGTCAATTGGATGCATTGCCGGGATTTTGATATCAAAGCATATTATAAAAAAATACAGAAATGCAATAATATACAAAGTACCATTGATTGTTTTAACGATTTTACTTACGGGTGCTTTGTTTGAAAATAGTACAATTATTATGTATTCAATATGCCTTGCAGCACTTACTTTTTGTATATTTGAAATCACAACAGACGGACAAATTGATAAGAGTTTGAATCAAGATATACTTGGAACAATAAATTCTTCAATGTGGTTCCTTGCTTCACTTATCGGGTTTTTCTTTTCATTTTTTGTTAGCATTATCTCAAGATTTACAGATTCACACTTAATTTTATCTATTCCCTTTTCGATGTATATTATTGGTATCTTAATCTGCTATCGAAGAAGTGAGGAGCTCTAAAAAGCAACTGATCTTGCAAAATATTCAAAAATATCCTCATCAAGTCGTGAAATATCAAATTCCGGATGCCACTGAACTCCAAGGGCAAATTTTTTACCTCTAACTTCAATTGCTTCAATAATTCCATCTTCTTTAGAAAATGCGGATACAACGAGATCTTGTCCCAATCTATCAACCGCCTGAGCATGAGATGTATTTACCTTTGCAGTATTTTTTGTTGATATTTTCGATAAAAGCGTTAATTCCTCTATTTTTATCTCATGTTCCCACCTATGTATATCGTTCAATTTCGATCTATGGTCTTTACTGTCTGGAATTTGTTTTAAAATATTTTGATACAAAGTCCCACCAAGGGCAACATTTATAACTTGCATACCGCCGCAAATTCCAAGAATTGGTTTATCATTTTCAATAAAATGTTTTGCAATTTTGGACTCAAAGTTATATCTCGAATGGCAAATATCTTCATTTTTTACGCTCTCGTGTAAAGCTTGACCATATATTTTGGGATCTATATGCCCCCTATTCCCGGATAATATAACTCCATCGCACATTTTACAATAATCTTCGATAGAATCTTCCATTCTATGCGGTAAAAAAACTATTGCAATATTGTATTTTTTAAATATTTTTGCAAAATTTTCTACCAAAATACCATTGATCGCATAAAATTTATCAATTCCAATCGTATTTTCATTCATAGTTACTCCTATAATTTTCATACAATGTTAAATGAAGAATAGTTCAAAATATACTGGGTTGTGAGTTGTAAATATTGGTTAAATGGCTTTATAAAAGGAATTACTATAATAAAACATGCAATTAGAACAAATATTAGCCTTTCGTATGACCTTGTTTGAACCCTATGAAATTCGACTTCCGTAGCAACACCGGGTTTATTTCCAATAATAACACCCTCAACAATTCTAAAAATATATATAAGGCTTAAAATCGATGATATTATTATTGCAAGCAATGCAACTATTTTCACTTCAGAAACAAACCCAACTATCATATAAATTTTAGCGATAAAACCGATCGTCAAGGGCAATCCAGCGAGATTTAAAAGAGCTATTACTATTGGCATTCTTACGCCGGAAAAATCAAAACGACCAATTGAATCAACCGGAACGGCACCCAAGCTTGAAGCATATGTCATCCTTTGATAAATTCTAAGTATTGCAACTTTTGAAATACCATTTGCAAACATTTGCATAATAGCACCCGTAAAAACTATACTATTGTCAGACAAAAAACCTATCATAAGATATCCGCACTGAGCAATTGAAGAGTATCCCAAGATTTCCGAAAAAGTTTTACACTTTATTGCCTTAAACGAAGCAAAAATAATCGATAAAATCGATATCATGGTCAAAATTCCAAGCAAATAATTAGTTGAAGATGTTAAAAATTGCATTCCATACATCATATACAAAAGCTTTACAATCATAGCTATTGCTGCAGATGATACTCCATAAGTAAAAATTGCCAAAGTGCTTGGGCTTGACGTTTTAAACATTTGAACATACCAGCTGTGAAATGGAAAAATCCCGCTTTTTATCAAAAATCCAAAAATACAAAAAATTGCCGAATAATTTATTAAATCTCCATAGACCGTCATATCCGTCGTTAATTTAAAGATTTCAGAAATATTTAAAGTTCCAAAATTGGCATACGTAAATCCAATCCCAAGTAATATAAATGCACTTGCAACGGCGCCTATCATCAAATAATCAAAAGCTCCAAAATAGCTATTTTTATTCCATTTATTAACAGCTAAAATATAACTCGCAATTGAAGATATCTCAAGAAAAACATACATATTAAATAAATCGTCTGTCATGAGCATTCCAACAACCCCGGCAATTAAAATATTCACAAAGCCAACCTTTGGAACATCAATAGATTTTACGTCGTTTTTTACATTTTGCAAAAGCGTATTTAGGAGATGCAAAAAAGACGTCATGAAAATAATCAAAGCTGAGAAATTATCAAGTTTAAATCTAATTCCGATAATATGATCAAATCCACCAAGATTATAATAAAATTCTGTTGAATATTTTCTAATACAAAAAGTTAAAAGACAGGAAAATGTAAACAAGAAAAAGGCTGAAGATATATTTAAAAATCTACAAAGCAAAGCGGATTTGTTAAAAATAAACATTAAAAGCCCAGAAAATATAGGAAAGATAACAATATACGGAATCAATTCCTGAACTATTTTTTGTATCATAATTTAATAAACAACACGAAGATTATAATACCCAACTTTAAGCCCCAAATTTGCAACAGTATAGGCAGTTGCTTTGTCAAGTTTCTCAGATTTCACAACAAATATATCGGAAGATTTTTCAACAAAAAACTTTGTACCCGTATATCTTGTTGCTGAAATAGCATGAACCAATGCATCTTGCTCAGAAGAGTATTCCCCGAGAAAAACTGATCTTTGTGCTGATTTTTTGGAAGTATTTGCAGCTAATTGTGATATATTCTCGGTTTCACCAATTTTTTGATATAAATGTTCATTACTCTTGATATTAAACTTGTCTTTTTTGTTATTTTTTACTTTATATTCAATTTTTTCAAAATCACTACTGCCACCCTCCTGCTTTAGAACCATATTGTTTTCTTGCAATATTTTATCTGACTGCAATGGTAAATTGCTATCCATATCAAGCAAAACACTTCCATGCCTTGCAAACATATTTCTTCTTGGCTGCTGTCCGGTAAAAATTGATGTTTTGCCTAATATTTGACCTTGGGGTGTTGCATTATCCGATATTAAATTACTATTTGTATTTGATGCAAGAAAAACCCTATTACTTTCCGGAACCTTTTTTGACATTTTAATTGCCACTTTTCTCTCACGAGTTACGCATGACGTAATAAAAAAAATAGCTAATAATGTAAGAAGTGTTCGATTCATACTCAATATATCAAAAATATTAACATGAAAAATAATATCAAAACAAGCGTCATTAACAAAGAGAAATAGCAATTAAAATAAATTGCAACGAAATATGTAAAAAATAATAATAAAATGGCCATTAAAAATGACAAAATCATCATCTGCCTTGGATTTTTCGCAATTTTCCTTGCAATTAATGGAATAAAAATAAGCGGAAAACTTGCACATAATATTCCAACTGATCGTGATAAATAAATTATAGCAAAAAACTCCAAAATTTTAATCCAGAATGATTGAAATATCCAAAAATTTCTTTTGTAAATCGATGCAATAACAATTTTCTTTAAATTTATAAAATATAAAACTGCCAAAGAAAACGAAACCAAGAATAATAAAACCGCATCAAACCTTGAAGTTAAAAATATATCACCAATTAAATATCGTGATAGATTTTGTGATCCATTTTGTAATATTTCTATCGCAAAACCCGCAACCATAATAAATATTCCACTTGTTGATATAGCCTCATTCCTAGAAAGCTTTGCCTTTAAAAATAAATTCAAAACAACAGTTAAAAACAAAGACGAGAGCAGCGCTGAGAACGAAAAATTAATCAATAAAACCGATGAAAGTGAAATCGCCAAAACTGAAGAGTGCGACGCTGAGTGAATTATATTTGATTTTTCGCGCCAAGTTAAAATAAGTCCGGACGAAGCAATTAAAAAAGATATTGCAAAAAATAGTAATATTATATCAAAATTTAACCAAGTTAATAAAAAATTCACAATTTTTTATAAAACAAAAAGACCGGCAATTAAAAACATAGTTAAGCAAATTGATGCAACAATTGACACGTTATAAGCAAGTTTTGAACCAGAAAACTGACCTATTTTTTCTTTCAAAATAAACTTTGACGGTAAATTAAAATAATAAAAAGACCCCAGAATACTTGAAAAAAGCATAGCTGCAATATAAAATTTAGACGTTATAGTTCCAACATCAATCGCTTGTTTTATGAAATAAAATTTTGCAAAAAATCCAAGCAAAGGCGGGATTGAAGCAAGCGACAAAATGCCAATCATGATTTGAATATAGAAAAATTCATTAAAAACAAAATTGTCGCTGCCCAATTCCATTTTCTCTACATCGTTTTTAAATAAAAATACACAAGATATAGCTATAATACATGAAACGCAGATATAAGACAAGATGTAAATAATTAAATTATGATAAATTGATGACGATAAAACGCTCGAGCGAACAATAATGCAATAACAGAAAATTATCGCTACAGTAACGCTTGAACTATATGCCAAAAGACGCTTTAAACATTTTTGCGAAAGAAGTCTTACCGAGGCAAAGACAATGCCCAAAATTAAAAAAATAGCCAATTTGTCGCAAACATTTTGACTTACATATATTCTCTGAAAATTTATCAATTTAAAAACACACACCAATATTCCAATTTTTGGTAACGTATTTATCGCATTTAAAATCGAAATTCTTGAACCCGAATAAGCATCTGCTATCCAATTCTGGAAAGGAAAAACGCCCATTTTCATAAAAATTGCAACAAATATTAATAAAATTCCAACGTCATAAAGGTTATCCAGTTTTAAAGTTTCAATATTCGCACTATAAATCGTCAAAACTTCAAAATTTCCTAACTTAAAATAAAGCATCGCAAGTCCCAAAAGAAACATTATGGAGCCAAGAGACGATAAAATTATATACTTCATTCCAGCCTCTCCCGAGTTTTTATGCCTAAAGCTACCCGCAATCAAAACGACGGAAATCGCAGAAATTAATTCTAAGAGAATGTAAATTTTTAAAAAATTACCGGAACCAAAAGATAATTCAGAAGAGGCAATTCCAAGTAGGGATATAAGAAAATATACCTCATATTTCTCAATTTTAAAAACTTTCTTTTCACAAAAAACGCAAATTAAAGCAAAAATCGTACAAACATATATCGATAAACTTGCTATATTTGGTGCAAAAAAATTGATTTTAAGTACCCCTATATCGATTATATGGTTGAAGTTTAATATTTTGAAAACAATTGGTATTAAAAAAATAGCTATCGAAAAGAAAAATGACATAATAGCCTTTTTGTTTCCAAAAAAAGATGAAAAACCTAATGAAAATATCGCTAAAATCGATAAAAATATGTCAAAGGATAAGATCATTTTTATAAAAACTTTTACAAAATTTATGAAGTGTTTTAATAAAATGCAAGACTTTTTTACGCTTTATATCAAATATCTATTTTATGAATATTTGATCGAGAATCTCCAGTGTTTTTGTAAAAGATTCTTCCAAGACTTCGTTTGTAATGCAATAAGGAGGTAAAAAATATACGTTATTGCCGATTGGACGTAGATTTAAACCATGTTTTAAAAATTCTTTTTTCATCAAACGTGAAATATTTGAGCCGTATTTTTCATCATCCTTTACTGAAAATGCAAAAATAGTACCCTTGGATCTAAGTTTTTCGATATACTTTCTATTGCTTATTTCCGGTAAAAAACTTTTGTATGTTTTTTCAATATTTGCTATATTGGAAGTGGTTTTTTCATCAAGTAAAATATCCAAAGATGCGTTAGCCGCGGCTAGTGCAATTGGATTTGCCGTATATGAATGTCCATGAAGAAAAGTTTTTTCAATTAATGTAGACACAAAAGCCTCATGTACAAAGGATTTTACGCAAGTCAAGGCAAGAGGCAAAACGCCCCCGGTAATTCCCTTTGAAAGACATAAAATATCCGGAGAATTTTGTAAATATTTATATGCAAAAAGCCGACCGGTTCTGAAAAATCCTGTCATGACTTCATCAAAAATTACCATTATTTTTTCATCATTGCAAATTTTGATAACTTCATCTAAAAATTGCGGTAAACACATTTTCATTCCAGCTGATCCTTGAAATATAGGCTCAACAACTATTGCGCAAACCTTGTTTTTATTACGCAAAATTGCATTTTTTAGTTGCACAACGCTCACGTCTTCCTTGGTTTTTGCAAGATCGTCACCTTCCCAAGTTGCCGGATAATCAATAAACTCAAATTTCGGCATCCAATCAAAAAATGGATCATAAAAACCGGAGTTTTTCCCGATTGACATTGCCCCAAGCGTATCTCCGTGATATCCACCGTTAAAAGATATTATAACATTCCTATCATCTCCGATATTTTTAAAATATTGCTTTGCCATTTTAATCGCAGATTCCATTGCAGTTGAACCGTTATCTGAAAAGAAAAATTTACCAAAAATTCCATCTGTTGCAACATCGATTTTTTTAACAAAATCCTCAGCCTGTGGGTGAGAAAAATCAGCAAACATTACATGATCAAGTTCGACTGCCTGTTTTGCGATTGCATTGACGATTTTTTCATTTGAATGTCCATGTAAATTTATCCACCAGGACGAAATTAAATCAATATATTCCTTTCCATTGATATCATATAAAAACTCATTTTTTGCAGATTTTATTGTAATCTTTTCAGGCTCCAAAGCTTGCTGACAAAATGGAAACCAAATTTTTTCATGACTCATAAATTTTAATAATAATATTTTCAATTTCATTATCCGAAAAGCTAAATAAATTCGGTATTTTTGCGATAATTTTACAATTCGAAAGTCTTGTTATTTCATTTGCAATATTTTCATAAAAAGTTCCGTTAAAAACCAAACCGACAATTGGAATATTGCGAGACTTTATTGCAAAAATTGTAAGAAGAGTTTGGCTTATCGATCCAAGTTTACAATTCGTAACAATTATTGCTCTGGTATTTGATTTTTCAAGCAAATCAAGCATTAAAAAATTATCGTAAATCGGAACCATAATACCGCCCGCCCCTTCGATTAAAATATTCTCATCATCTGGTATAAAAATATCATTAAAACTCAACTTAGAGCCTGCTTTTAATGCGGCTAGGCTAGGCGCTTCCGGTGCGGGGAAATTTATTCGCGTTGGAATGGTTGTGACGCCAAATTTTTTTACAAAACCCTCATCAGATGTAAACATTGAACCTGTTTGAATAGGTTTGTAATATGTTAAATTTAGTTTTTTACAAAGAATCATGGATGTAAGTGTTTTCCCAATTCCGGTTCCAATTCCTGTTATAAAATATCGATTATTGCTAGATTTTATCATATTTTATAAACAAATAAAACAGTGTATGAAAAATTTACTATATCTTCACACAAAAGCATTTTTTTTGTAATTGCAACGGTATTTTTTTTTGAAAAATTTTCTATTTTATATTGAGATAAAAGCTTTATTATATCGGAAAAAGCCATAGCTTTATAAAACTTTTTTTCAACAAAATTACATTTCAAATTTTGCAAAATTTCTTCTTTTTTTGGAAAAACCAAAACTCCATCCAGCTCAGTAAATTCGTTTATTTTCTCACGAACCTCATCCAAAGATTCAAAAAGTGGAATTGCAAAACAAAAATCCTTACCACTTTTGTCTATTTTATTAAGAAAATTTGGCAACTTTTCTGACATCCAATGAAGCGACATAGATGCAAAAAAAATATCAAAATTTTCAAGATTACAATTTAGAATATTTTCACAAATAAACTCTATGTTTTTTCCTAAATTTTTACTCTTTGCAATCTCCAGTGACTCCTGCGAAATATCAAGACATGAGATCTTTGACTTACTAAAAATTGGTGCGATTTTTTCCGTTAAAAAACCTGTACCGGAACCGATTTCACAGATATTTTTATACTCTTTTTGTGTATCACGATTTTCCAAATAAACCTCATGCAAAAAACTTGCAATGTCTCGCTGTAAAGATGATATTTTATCATATTTTTTTGCAATTTTATCAAAATTTTGTCCAATTTTATCGTAATTCATCAAAATTTTTTATTAAAAAAACCAGTTTATCAATATCTTTCTCTTCATGCAATGCATTTATACAAATTCTCAGTCTGGAAGTAGCTTTTGATACGGTTGGGTATCTTATACCTGAAGCAAATATTCCATTTTTTTTCAAAAAATCTTGCAACTTTAAAAGTAGATTTTCTGGGCATAAAATACCCACTATTTGAGATGATGACTTTATATATGAAAGTGAGTTTTCATCAAGTTTTTCTTGTAAATATTTTGCATTTTCAAGTATTTTTTTTCGTGCGCTTTCAAAGCTAGGAAAAAGCTCTATCGACTTTATCGCTGCCCCGATTGATGCCGGAGTTTGCGCTGTTGAATATACGAATCCTTTGGCAAAATTTTGCAAAAATGAGATATTCTTTTTACTTGCAGAAATTACACCCCCAGTTGACGCGACAGACTTACTTAGGGATGACATACAAAAGTCAATTTCATCGGAATATTTTTGTGAAAATCCATAACCGTTTTCACCAAAAACTCCAAAAGAATGCGCTTCATCAATATACAAAACAAAGCCATATTTTCTTTTTAAAATCAATATTTCGTCGATATTTAACACGCTTCCGTCCATACTAAAAACGCTTTCCGTGATAACAATTTTATTTTTCTTTGTACTTTTTTTAAGCAAATCCTCAAGATGATTTAGATCGGTATTTCTATATCTAATTTGTCCAAATTTACTTGAATTTATAGCATCATGAATTGACGCATGGTTTAATTTATCACAAAAAATATCAATTTCATCCTCAGAAAAAATAGATAAAATAGCTGAAATTGCCGAGTAATTTGCAATATATCCACTTGAAAAAAGAATTGAATTTTCAAATTTTTGCGCTTTTGCCACAAGCGATGAAAGTTCGTTATATATTGGATTTTTTAATAAAATTGGTGAGGAAGAAAGGCTTGTGCCATATTTTTTTAAATACGAAAGCGATGCCTCAATTACCTCATTATTCTTCGATAAACCCAAGTAATCACTTGAGGAAAAATCAATAAATTCATCAAAATTACCAACAAAATCAAGCTTTCTAAGAATATTTTGATCAAATCTTTCGCTAAGTTTTTGCTCTATTTTTTCATTAAAATCCATTTTTTTACTAGCATTAAACGAGCTTAAATCAAAGAAAATAAAGGTCAATATTTTTATATATTTTGTGCTTGCTAAATAACATTTTCAGCTTTAAGAATTAAAATTATGACGTATAGACTATTCGTATTGATGTTAATTATGTCATTTTGCATCGGCAACAATGCTTTTGCTGCCGGAAGGAAGTGCTGCTATAATCACGGAGGGATAAAAAGATGTGATGGAGTGGCAAAACATCTCTGTAATGATGGATATATTGGCAATTGCCCAAAACATAATCATTAGAAAATTGAGATTATTCTTGACTTTTCAAAAACATGGATTATCGTTATCCGAGTGCCTTCGTGGTGAAATTGGTAGACGCACTAGACTCAAAATCTGGCGCCTTCACGGGCGTGGGGGTTCAAGTCCCTCCGGAGGCACCATCTACAAGTGTTAATTATATCAAAACACAACAACATTTCTTTTCCCTCTTAACAACCGGAATAATGAAACGATCGTTAGACTGCTTATCATTATTATATTGATTGACAACATACTGATTATTATATGGCAATAATATTTCATTGTTCCCCAAACCACCACCTATGCTTTCTTTATTGTCAGCAGAAACAATAAAGCAATTGTTATTTGGCTGCTTATCACTATGATTGATCGCATACTGATTATTGTGTAATGATATTTCTGGATCAATTGATATCTGAATAATAGATTTTCCCAAGGGTTGCTCCTCCCGTTCCTCATTTTGCTGCCTTTCAATATTTCTTTCTGTATTATAATTATTATCTTTCGGAAATAAATTCCTTTTTTGTAATAATTCTTTATATCCATTTTCACGCAATATCTCTATAGCTTTTATAACATTAAAAAATAAATACGAACTGACACCGCCATTCCCCATCATATAACACAGTGGATCTAGTACAATCTCCAGTTTCTTATAATATTTATCATTATTACTCTTGTCATTTTTATTAAATATACCAGATAATGCTAAACATGCCTGAAGTTCTTTAACGGCACTAATTCCGATCCGATTTTCTTGCTTTCTTAGCTTTTCCCCATGAATAATTTTTGCAACTATTGTCATTACATATTTAACTTCATCGGGGCAATATTCAAGAGCATCTTGATTTTGTTTAACAGCAACAAAACATAATTTTGATATCAACTCTGGCATTAATTTTTTACAGTTTTCAATAATATTGCTATATTTACCGTTAAAAATAATCCGAATAGCTAACGCATATTGCTCAACGGCTGCTATAAGTAGCTTTGGTGTTATAGATTTTTCAAGATTTTGCAAAAAAAGACAAATAAGCGCTCCATTTTGCTCAACAGATGCCATGAGTAGCTCTGAGGTTATGAATTTTTTAAGATTTTGAAAACTCTCAAGATGTTTAAGAATTGACGAAATAGCTCTTCCATCTTGCTTAACTGCAGCAAAAAATAATTTTGGCATTAACTCTGCATAATTTGCGCAAATATATTGATTTTTAAGAATCATATTAATGGCAAATCCGGTATGCCCAACAGCTGCCATAAGCAGCTCTGATATTAATTTTTTGTAGTCCTTAATTTTACTGACGTATGTTGCAAAAAATAAAACATCATTAATAATCAAACCATTATATTGTACAGCTGTGATAAGCAATTCTCGCGTTATAAACTTTTTGTTAATATTATAAAGGGTGGCTATTCCATTTCGCCTCACATCCAAAAGATATTTATTGTATTGCATCAATTCTTTTGCTGAAAAATCGTATTCATTCCCCCCTATCTCTATATTTTCCCTCATGTTCAAATAATAAAACTATGCCACCAGTATAGTGCGCATGTTTTTAATACACAAGAAAGAATTTTACTACCCTCCTCCTCTTTTTCTTTCGTACTTCCGTGAACTTTTCTCCCCCTCCTTTACATCAACGAGCATTACCCCCGCCATCTCCTTTATTGTACTCAGTCCAGCCACCAGAAATATCATAAATTTGAGCATCCAAATCTCCCGCATGCTCTTTTGCCTCTGTTCTTATTTTATCAATTTTGCTTCTTATAAATTTTCTTTTCTCCGCTTTGGTTTTATCTGTATCCTTTTTATCATACTCAATAATCATGCCATCAATATCAGTATCACTGAAATCCTTATCGATATTATTCCCCAATGCATCCCTTATATAATCAATACTATTCGTGTTATTTTGTAGCTTTAAATTGCCCTCTTTTTCCATCTCTTTCTTCATTCCACTAGTATCATTAAACGCAGTAAGTACTCCTCTTGTTTTATTTTTTGATCTTGCTGCCCTTGCTGCTTTCATCACTGCATTTTGACGTATATCTATCTTTGCCTGCTTTTCTTCATCATCTGCGTCCTTTTGAGTCATATGTCCATTTTTTACTTTTGCATCTCTAAAATCCTTATTTTGTTTATATATTTTCTGTTCATACTTCATTTCCTCGGCGAATGCTTTCTTATATTCCTTTCTAGTGGCAATAGACTGTTGCCCCTTCGCAATCATAGTCTTGCCCTCTTTTGAGTCCAATTTATTGGCTATTGCCCTTTGCTTTGCAACTGATTTTTGAGTACTTGATAAAATAGCACCTCCTGCCTTGCTAATTCCCATTTTTGCAATAGCTCCGGCATCCATACTTGTTACTCCGCCGTATGCGGCACTTGCAATTTTTTTCGCACCTTCATAACCCTTCACGATGCCCTTTCTTCCGGTTACACTTTCAACCACCCCAAGTCCGGTTTTAATTCCACTATTAACCATAGAAACTCCCTTGCTCAACATATCGCCAACTATATTCGTACGCTTTGATCCTCCAAAATTCCCGGCAAATTGATTCATTATCTCGATAATTTTTGAAACTGCAGCCGGAACTATCATTAAAATAAATATAACAGCA
>CANDYN010000005.1 GCA_947424985.1 Rickettsiales bacterium
GCCTTCCGCATGACTTAAGAGATGTTGAAGTTGGAAAATCAAATATTTTAATCGTAGGTCCAACAGGAACAGGAAAAACACTAATTGCTCAAACAATTGCAAAAATAATTAATGTGCCTTTTGCAATTGCCGATGCAACAACTCTAACTGAAGCAGGATATGTCGGAGAGGACGTTGAAAGTATTATCGCGAGGTTACTTCAAAATGCACAATACAACGTTGAAAAAACTGAAATGGGCGTGGTATATATCGATGAAATTGATAAAATTGCAAGAAAGGGAGATGGGCCGTCTTTGACGCGAGATGTCTCAGGAGAGGGTGTACAACAAGCACTTTTAAAAATAATCGAAGGAACGGTAGTATCGGTTCCACCACAAGGAGGAAGAAAACATCCAAATCAAGAATTTGTCCAAGTTGATACAAGAAATATCCTATTTATTGCAGGTGGTGCTTTTGCAGATATTGATAAAATCGTAATTCAAAGAGTATCAAAAAATGCCTCAATAGGTTTCGGTGCACACGTTATGAACAAAGAAAATGTTGACCAAGAAATGATTATGATGCAAGTTATTATCGATGACGTTATAAAATATGGCTTAATCCCGGAATTTATCGGAAGATTGCCTGTTTTAGTAACGTTGCATGATTTAAGTATCGCAGATCTAACAAGAGTTCTAACTGATCCAAAAAATGCGTTAATTGCTCAATATAAAAAGCTTTTTGCCGTTGATAACGTCGATTTAACCTTTACGCAAGAATCAATGAGAGAAGTTGCAAGAATTGCAAAAGAAAAGAAAGTTGGCGCACGTGGCTTACGCGGAATTATTGAAAATGCATTACAAAAAATAATGTATTCAGTTCCACAAGAACCAAATATCGCAGAGGTTATTATCGATAAAGATGTAATTGCCGGAACGGCTGATCCGAAATTAATACTTCGTAAAAAAGAAAACCCTCTTGATCATTCGTTTTCCTCAAAAAAACTATCTTTTAACGGTGACGCTAAAAAGAAAATAGGAAATGGTGAAACTCAAAAGGTTTCTGCAAATGCCGGTCTTGCTTTAAAATCTCGCTTGAAAAAGAAACCGTCTTGATGATCCATCTCATCTTCACATATCCAATGTCATCCCGGACTCGATCCGGGATCCAGTGAAATCTTTAAACGTTACTATTGATTATTATCAGATTCCCGCCTTCGCGAGAATAACAGTGGGTTCGTCGGGAATAACAAATCATCGAGAGCAAAAAAATAAAAGTTGATTTTTTATTTTTCAACTATATCCTAATTTGACTTTGAGTGAAAATATGCAAAAAATAACAACCAGAGAAGCTTTAAGAGACGCGATGGCCGAGTGCATGCGTGAAGATGAAGCGGTTTTTATAATGGGAGAAGAAGTTGCTGAGTACCAAGGGGCATACAAAGTTACACAAGGATTATTGCAAGAATTTGGACCAAAAAGAGTTGTAGATACGCCAATTACGGAACATGGATTCACGGGAATTGGAATTGGAGCAGCCTTCATGGGCTTAAAACCAATCGTTGAATTTATGACCTTCAACTTCGCAATGCAAGCAATCGATCAAATAATAAACTCAGCAGCAAAAACACATTATATGTCAGGTGGACAGATTAGATGTCCAATCGTTTTCCGTGGACCGAATGGATCCGCTGCAAGAGTCGGCGCACAACACTCTCAATGCTTTGCCTCTTGGTATGCACACGTCCCGGGTTTAAAAGTAGTTTCTCCGTATACAGCAAAAGACGCGAAATCATTACTTAAGGCTGCGATAAAAGACCCAAACCCAATTATATTCTTGGAACATGAGCTTTTATATGGAGACTCCTGGGAAATTGGCGATGATTTTAACGACGAAGCTCAAATCGGAAAAGCAAAGATTGTAAAAGAAGGAAAAGATGTTACAATTGTCGGGTTTTCAATGGGCATGAGACATATTATCAAAGCAGAAAAAGAACTTGCTGAACGTGGAATTGACGCTGAAATAATCGATCTTTTAACACTGCGTCCGCTTGATATTGAAACAATTGTTAAATCGGTTCAAAAAACAAATCGACTTGTTTGCGTCGAAGAGGGTTGGTCTTATTCCGGAATTTCAAGTGAAATTGCATATCAAGTTAGCGAATTAGCATTTGACTATCTCGATGCACCGGTTGCAAGAGTTACAGGAGAAGATGTCCCTCTTCCGTACGCTGCAAACCTCGAAGCTGCCGCACTTGTGAGTCCGGAGAAAATTATAAATGCCGTACTTTCAGTTTGCTATGTTGCGTAGTTTTTTTAAAACATTAAAGTTTCAATTTGCAGTATATTGCATATTCATGTCGATATGGTACTGCCTCTCGTCGCAATATGACATGATGTTTTTTCTATTTGGAACAATCGCTTCTTGGACAACTATGGTTATTTGCATTAATTTAAACTTACTAAAACAATCTTCAAATATAAGATACCTCGGTTTTGGAACAGTTTTTGCATATTATTTTTGGATTGTAAAAGAAGTCTTTAAAGCCGGAATCGACGTAAGTAAAAGAATTTGGTCACCAAACGGCTCTGCATATAGCGGTTTTTGCGATATTACAATTCCAAAAACCAATAGCATCGGAATGGTAGCCTTTGCAAATTCGGTAACCCTAACTCCTGGAACAATAAGTGTTTATTTGCATGATAATAAAATTGTAATCCACACGCTCGATACCAGTCTTGAAACCAATTTAAGAAGAGATTCTATAAAGATGATCGCAAGAGTTAATAAATTAATCAATTTTGATGATAAAAATGATAAAGTTTAGTATATTTTTAACATCGGTATATTTAATAATCTTACTACTAATATTGGTTGCAAACTCAAAAAATATTATCAATAAAATCATAATTTCAAACGCATCAACAACGGTCGTTGCATCGATTATTGTTTTAATAGGAACCCTTTATAAAAATCCGGACTATATCGATATCGCGATTATATACTCACTTTTAAGCTTTGCTGTCTCAACCGTATTGCTATTTTTTGTCTCAAGTAAAAAAAGCACAAAGCTTGCATAAAAAAAATAAAAAACACTTGTAAAATATATTTTTGTATGTATTTGCTTTCTTAAGTTATAAAAAATTATGGCAGAAATATTTTTACCAAGAAATTCAGTTATAGATAAAACAGCCGGAAAGAAATTCAAAGCAAAAGCCGGTGCTAAAAATATAAAGAAATTTCAAGTTTATAGATACAATCCCGATACAAAAGAAAACCCGAGAGTTGACACTTTCGAAATAGACTTGGATGACTGTGGACCTATGGTTTTGGACGCTTTAATCAAAATTAAAAATGAAACTGACTCAAGTCTAACCTTCAGAAGATCTTGCAGAGAAGGAGTCTGCGGCTCATGCTCAATGAATATTGATGGACAAAATACTCTCGCTTGCACCAAGTCAATTTCAGATTGCAGTGGCGATGTTAAAGTATATCCCCTACCCCACATGAATGTTGTAAAAGACTTGGTTCCGGATTTAACAAGATTTTACGAACAATTCAAAGAGATAAAACCTTGGCTTCAAAAGTCAAAAGCAAACGGTGTTGAAAATTTACAATCCCCAAAAGATAGAGCAAAACTTGATGGACTTTATGAATGCATCTTGTGTGCCTGTTGCTCAACCTCTTGTCCAAGCTATTGGTGGAACGAAGACAAATATTTAGGACCTGCAGCCCTCTTGAATGCACAAAGATGGATTGTTGACAGCAGAGATGGAAATAAAAAAGAAAGACTTGAGGCACTTGATGATAAATTTAAACTTTATCGCTGTCATAGCATCATGAATTGCGCAAAAGCCTGTCCAAAGGGATTAAATCCGTCCCTTGCAATTGCGAAAATTAAATCTGAAATGTTAGATAAATAATGAAAAAGAAATATTCGAAAGAAAAAAAACAAAATATAATCGGCTTTTCAATGCTTGCAATTGCATTTGTAGCTTTGATCTCATGCGTCTCTTATAACTCTGGGGATCCTTCTTTCAATGTTGCAACTGACCTCAAAGCAAGAAATATCTTTGGTGTTTTCGGTGCATACCTATCGGACATCTTACTCCAAAACTTTGGCATTGTTTCATATTTAATAATATTACTTACCAGCCTTTGGGGATTTGCAATTGTTATTCAATATAATATTTTCCTAATCTGGATAAGAGTTTTGCTCGCAATGGTAATGATCGTTACCTCTTGTACTTTTATCGAAATCTTCATGTCATACAAGGATTTCTATTATGAATTTATTCCCGGCGGATATATTGGCTATGCAATTTTTCAAAAATATATACCAAAGGCATTATTTGGAAAATGCCTATCCGCCTTTGGACTTGCGGCGATTATGTTAATATCGGGATATTTCTGCCTCATTTTCGATAAAGAGAAATCAAAAGGCTTTATTTATAGCCTAAAAAAATCCATTAAAGCACCATTAATATTATTTTATCCAATTCAAGCCCTTATGCGCTTCTTTAGAAATATAACTAAATTTTTAGTAGTTACAGCCAAAACGGATCCAATTTTTAAAGTCATAGTAAAAGCCGCTTGGCAATCAGTAAAATATCTATTTTCAAAAAGAACACGAGGCGTTTTACAGTCAAAAGTTGAAAATCATGAAACAATACAAAGTATTATAGTTGCGGCCAAACCAAGTATCATTGAAGACGAATCAAACATTCCGAATTTTATCCCGAAAGATAAAGATATAATAACCGTTAAAACACCATCTATTCTCACTTCAAAAGATGGAATTGATATAGAATATGTCGCTCCAACAAATGCCTTACTTGGCGTTCCAAAAGCAAAAAATATTGAAAAGCTCGATAAACCTTATGCCTCAAAGCTTTTAACTCAGACCATGCTTGACTTTGGAGTTGTTGGAAATGTTGTCGATATAAACGTTGGTCCGGTTGTTTCACTTTTCGAATTTAAGCCAAAAGCGGGCACTAAATCTTCAAGAATTATAGGCTTAGCGGATGATATCGCAAGAACCATGCAAAAAACTTCAGCGAGAATCTCTGTGATGCAAGGAAAAGACGCAATGGCAGTTGAGATTCCAAATAAAGTTAGGGCAACAATATACTTACGTGAAGTTTTTGAATCAAAAGATTTTATACATACAGCTGCTGAGCTACCTTTAGCCCTTGGACATGATATATCTGGCGCTCCGATTATTGCAGATCTTGCCAAAATGCCACATCTTTTAATCGCAGGAACAACCGGATCAGGAAAATCAGTTGGAATAAATACCATGATTTTATCACTAATATATAAGCTTTCACCAAGTGAATGTAAAATGATAATGATTGACCCAAAAATGCTTGAACTTTCGGTATATGATGGAATCCCACATCTTATGACGCCAGTAATAACCGATGCAAAAAAAGCAATTATGGCACTTAAATGGGTCGTATCTGAAATGGAAAATCGTTATCGAACTATGTCATCTCTTGGTGTTCGAAATATTACAAATTATAATAGCAGAATTGAAATTGCAATTAAAAATGGCATGAAGCTAACGAAAAAAGTCGATCTGGGATATAACAAAGACCTCGGACGAATGGAAAGCGAAACAATTGAATTTGAAACGAAAAAAATGCCTTATATAGTCGTAATAGTCGATGAAATGGCAGATCTAATGATAACCGCAGGAAAGGAAGTTGAAGCACAAATCCAGCGCTTAGCACAAATGGCAAGAGCATCAGGAATACATATAATAATGGCAACTCAAAGACCTTCAGTCGACGTAATCACGGGTGTAATCAAAGCAAATTTCCCAAGCAGAATAAGCTTCCACGTTACGTCAAAAATAGACTCTCGAACAATTTTAGGCGAACAAGGCGCCGAACAACTTCTGGGACAAGGAGATATGCTTTTCATGCAAGGTGGAAGCAAAACAACTCGTATTCATGGACCATTCGTAGCCGACCAAGAAGTTCAAGACATAGTAAGTTTTTTAAAAGAAAATAACGTTGCACACTATATCGATGTTCTTGAAAATATCGATGACAGCGGCTCAAGCGGAAGTAACGCATTTAGCATGTATCAAGATGAGCTAGGAATGGGAAGCAGTGATGATGATAAACTTTATCAAGCAGCAGTAAATATCGTAATGCAAGACAAAAGAAGTTCAATCAGCTATGTTCAAAGAAAGTTGCGAGTTGGATATAACAAAGCCGCAAGTATTATCGAAAGGATGGAAGATGAAGGAGTTTTATCAAGTCCAGATTCAACCGGAAAGCGAATGATATTAAAAGGTGGCGGAGAGTAGCTTCTGAATATCAGACAAACCCAAATATTCAGTTGACAATAAGATATTCTGATGTTAGTTTTATCATAAAAATTAATAACTAATGAAAAAAACCGCCATTATACATCTTACATGCAATGCCAGTATCGGACAAGGGCATCTGGCCAGATGTCTAAATCTGGCTGATATGTTAAAAAATGACTTTGAAATTGCCTTTTACGGAAATATTGAAGATTTTGGCGCAAGATTGATAGAAAATAGAGGATATTCGGTGACAACAAATACAAAATTTGTTGATTTATCAATAATTGATGATTATTCCGTTACCTCAGAACAGGAAAAACAAATTGCACAATATTCAAAGAAAATAATGGTGATAGATGACGCACCAAACAGAAAACATTATTGTGATATATTATTGGATCAAAACTATACCAAAGAGATTAATGAATATACAGCCTTAATGCAAAAAGAAAATACTCAATTCTTACTTGGACCACAATACCTATTACTTGGAAAGGAATATCATAAAACTTTCGAAAGAACTACAAAGACAAAACCCGAACGCTGCCTGATCTTCTTTACCGGCGGAGACTGTAAAGGTGCAACACTAACCGCGATTGACGCAGTTAAAGATTTAGATTTTATAACAGATGTTGTAATTGGGATCAATAACCCATATAAAGCACAAATCATTGAAAAAGTTGATAAATACCCTCAAATGAAATTACACATTCAAACAAATAAAATGCGAGATCTAATGGCAAATGCCGATTTTTGCATAGGCTCATTTGGATTTAATACCTGGGAAAGATTGACAATGAAGCTTCCAACAATTGGAGTTATTTTGGCAGAGAATCAAAAATGCGTTTTGCGATATATCAAAGATAATAATTATGCAATCAACTTGGGTCATTATAATGAAATTAACAGTAAAAACATCAAACATGCTATTGCAAATATTCACACAATAAATTTCAATAATAAACTACCAAAAATACAAGATGTTGCAAGCAAAATAATAGATAGTTTATCATGAAAATAGCAATATTGTCAGACATTCATGGTAATCACATTGCACTGGATAGAGTGTTGGATAGCATGAGTAATGTCAAAATTGATTACTATTTTATACTTGGCGACTTAGTTGGATATTATTACCATCCGGATAAAGTATTGGCATCCTTAAATAAATTAAAAAATGTTTTTTATATTAAGGGTAATCATGAATATATGCTAGAAGCTGCCATGAAAAGTAACGATGCCGCAGAAGAAATAAGAAAGAAATATGGACTTGGAATAGATTACGCTATCAAAAAACTAACCTCAAATGAAATTAATTTTTTAACCAACTTACCAGATATACTTGAGCTGTCACTGGCGGAAAAAACATTCTTATTGGCACATGGCTCCCCATGGAAAAATGATCAATATATATACGAAGACTCAGAAGAAAGTCTTTTTTTAAAATTAGATACCTATAACAAAGATTATATATTGCTTGGTCATACTCACAGATTTTTCCATAAGAAGCTATCAAATACAACCGTTATTAATTCAGGATCTATAGGGCAGTCTAGAATCAAAGGAGGTATTGCAAATTACTGCATTTTAGATATCACAACCGGACAAATAGATCATATGAGTGTTGATTTTGATATTACACAAATTATAAAAGAGGTATCCGATGATTGTCCATATTTATCTAAGATTCTAAAAAAATAATTTGCTTTTAATAATTTTATCAGTATAAACACGTATTTGTCGTGACAATGGTTACTCAACACCCATATGGCTTTTACCATATTTCCCCGTTGCCAACTAATGAATTTTTAAATGATTATTATTCAGGTAAATATTATCAAAAACATCCATCATCAACATATCAAGCCGAATACACAGCAAAGGAAATGCTGCAAATAGAGCATCAATCTCTTTTAATTGATTATGTATTAAAAAATGTATTAAAAAAAGATTTAAAAAATGCCCTGGATCTTGGCTGTGGCGAAGGATTCGTATCGCGTTACTTGCACGAAAAAGACTATGAAGTAACCTTATGTGATCACTCTTCATATGGCATTGCCAAATTTAATAATCATCTGCTAGATTTTTTTACACAAGGAGATGTATATAGTGTTTTAGAAAAAAAAGCGGTATATGATTTTATTAACTTTAAAAACGTTTTAGAGCACGTACTGGATCCTGTTGATGTTTTATTAAAAATAAAGAAATTAATGCATAAAGATTCTATATTGAGAATTCAAGTACCAAATGATTTTTCGTCGTATCAAAAAATGCTCAATAAAGAGTATAATGTGCCTGAATACTTTGTTAGTCCACCAGATCATTTATCGTATTTTAACTCGCATTCTCTGTTAAATACGTTAGAAAAATGTGGATATAAAGTCGATTTACAGCACGGAGATTTTCCAATAGAGATTTTTTTAGCAAATCCGTCGTCTAATTATGTTACTAATAAAGAAATGAATGGTAAAAATGCACATAATGCAAGAGTTGATATTGATAATTTTATCTTTGATAAGGGATATGACGTATATTTATCTTATATGATGGCTAGTGCAAAAGCCGATATAGCACGCAGCTTAATCTTTTACTGTCATGTTACATAAAAAAAAACTCTTATTTACTTCTTGTGGTGGTGACTTGGGGTATTCTGTAGGTAAAATTATCAAACAATATAAACATTTATATGATACAGTTGGTTGTGATGCTACCGAAGATCACATTGGTCAATTTGTTTATGATGTTATACATAAAGTTCCATATACCAAAGAAGATGGTTACTGTGACGCGTTAAAGAAAATCGTAGAAAACGAAAAAATAGATTTAATCATACCCCTGTCAGATTATGACATAGCTTTTTTTGCAAAAAACAATATCGACTCAATAAACAATGTTCCAATTTTAAAAATAAATAATAATTTATTAAACATTTGTTTAAGTAAATACAACACAGCTATGTTTTTAAAGCAAAATAACCTTCCATATCCATGGACTGTTATTGTAGATGACACTCCGCCATCATCTTTACCTTGTATATTAAAACCAATAAAAGGTTGTGGAAGCCGCAATGTGTCAATAATTGAACAATATCTATCCCAAGACGAAATAAAAAAATATGAAAACAATTATATATACCAACAACTTATTGTATCCAAAGATGAGTATACATGCTGTATTTATAAAAATGATGATTTTATTGAAACAATAATATTAAAAAGGGAATTAAAAAATGGCATGACAAATATGGCATTGGTTGTACAAAATGAAACAATAAACACTTTATTGTATGAATTGGCAAAAAAGCTTAATTTTAATGGCAGTATTAACATACAATTGAAAATATCAAACGAACAAACACCATTAATATTTGAAATTAATCCAAGATTCTCAAGCACAGTTCACTTTAGACATGCGGTAGGTTTTTGTGACTTAATTTGGTGTATTAATGATTATTTTAATATCAAGAATCAAATTAATTATATACCTAAACTTGGAGCAAAGATGTATAAAACATACGATGAAGTTATTATTAACACATAAATAATATAATACTTTATACCCAAATATAACTATTATAACTTGACTTTTATGATCCTCACAAAAGAATATCACGTAGAATTGAAATAAAAATATGCTAATAAAAAATCATAATTTACTGGAATCAACCTTTATCATAGCAGAACTCTCTTGTAATCATCTAAATGATATAAACATTGTAATGAAAACAATTGAAGCAATTGCAAAAACCGGTGCAAACGCCTTAAAGGTACAAACCATGCTCCCGGAAACAATGACACTTAATTGCACAAACCAGGATTTTGTAATTTCCGGTGGAACAGCATGGGACGGAATGACATTTTGGGATCTATATCAAGAAGTTGATCTTCCACTTGAGTGGCATGAAAAAATTAAACAAAGATGTGATGAACTTGGACTGATATTCTTTTCAACCCCATTTGGCCGTGGCTTTGATAATATTCCAGACCCAACAGACTTCCTTGAAAAATTAGGTGTACCTTGCTATAAAATCGCATCTTTTGAAATAACCGACATTCCACTGATTAAACATGTTGCATCAAAAAAGAAGCCCATTATTATGTCCACCGGTGTTGCAGAATATAATGATATAAAATTAGCCGTAGAAGCATGTAAATCAGTTGGAAATGAGGAAATTATTTTACTTAAATGCACATCTGCATATCCTACGCCAGTTGAAGAGGTAAATCTTCGTCAAATGGTTCAAATGAAAAACGATTTTGAAACTCTTGTTGGAATATCCGATCATAGCATGTTCGACGAAGTTGCGATTAGCTCAGTTGCACTTGGTGGATGCGTAATTGAAAAACATGTAATTTTAGATAGAAAACTTGGTGGTCCAGACGCCGGCTTCTCAATGGAGCCACATGAATTTAAAAAAATGGTTGATTCGGTTCGTAAGACGGAAAAATTATTGGGCAAGGCAAATTATGACTTAACAGATAATCAAAAAAACTCCAGAAATTTTGCACGCTCTTTATACATCGTTAAAGATGTAAAAGCCGGAGATATAATTACAAACGAAAATATTCGCTCAATACGTCCAGGTTTTGGCCTACACCCAATGTATCTAGATAACCAAAACCCTAAATGTATTTTAGGTAAGAAATTTTCATTAGATATTGCAAAAAATAATAGATTGGAGTTAAAGCACGTAAATCAAGAATAATGCTATTGCCTTCTTATTTAGTCGTAATTATAAAGCATATTATTTAACCAAACACCTATTCATATCATCCCTCTCATCAAGCCACTCCTTTGCATAAGAACAATCTTGATAATCTTTAAAATAAGGACCACCCTCTGTATAATGTAAAATCGATACCTCGTTAAGTGGTATAGTCGGATAATAGTCAACTAAATAATTCCAAGCAAGCGGTAATTCACCTATTAAATCATCACTTTCAAGCCAATTAAAACGATGAAGGTCAAGACCTGAAGCGGCATTAACATACTCCGGAGTTAACACTTTACACTTGGCACAATTAATAAGCATCACAGACGACCAGTTTTTCTTTGCGTACGGCAATTGATTTTGCCCAAGAAACTTTTCACCTTCTTGTACAATATGCTCATGTTTTACGCACATAACAGCATACTTGTCGTCCCTCATTTCCCAAAGTTTTGCAATATCATCAAGAGCCAATATATCATTATCCATAAAAATTGCCCATCCTTCATAATTAGATAGATATGGCACTAAAAAACGAGACATGGAAAATTCCGTAGACTGCGTTTCATTTCTTTGACGAGAATAAATTCCCTTTAAATGCTTAAGATTGATTGGTGTAAAACTTACCGGCTTTGATGATCTCATATTGATGCTGTGCTGTGCTACATTATAAGGTGAAACCACTTGATTATCAAATCCAATAAAAATTTTAATCATAAAAAATCAAACTAACTCCGCTAAACTAATATCCTTCTGTGACAAAAATTTCAACACCGTATCCCTCTCTGCTTCAGTATAAGATCTATAGTTTTTATTACCTTTTGCCTTTTCAATTTCATCAATCAAATCATCCCTGGTTGATATAGAATATGTTTTAATCAAATTGTCAATATAATTTCTATTTGATGTCGTTCTAGAAAGATGCAAAACTGGCTTATCCAATATAATAGCCTCATATATCACAGAAGTAGAGGTAAATAAAATCAAATCTGTGGTAGCAAATAATGACGAAGTGCTGTATTTATCATTATCAACAATCAAAGCACCATTCAAACTAGCATTCTTCCGCAAAAGATTTGCAATATCCTTTGCCCACCCCCTCGTATGCATCTGAATTGTTAAATGCACATTGTCTATCATTAAAATAGTATTAATGATGCGATATATTTCTTCTAAAAAATAATTTGCAATTGGCTTGTGAATTAAAAGCAATATCTTTAGCTTATTTTTTGGCAATATTCCATTTAATTCATCGATCTGACTCTTAAATTCATTTTGTAATAATGAAATATACTCCCTGGAAAATCGATATGACCCAATATTATAAACAGTTTTACCAGCGCCCTCCAACTCTTTCGACAATCTTTGTTTAGATATTTCATCATATACAACTACAATATCTGTTGGTAATTGATATTCTACTGATACCGATTTCTTCGTTAAATGAGTATTATAAACCAAATCATTATCATAATTTATAACCGCATGATTGTACATAATAATTTTAGCATTTATCTGCCTCGCTATTTCACAAAATTGAACCTGGGGATAGACAGCCCTTTGCTCTATATCAAAAAAAAGATTTTTAATATTATCAATATTTACATAATTTGATAAAAAAGACTTGGCAATATATAAACTTTTATCATACGATAAACTATATTTTGTAACAGCAAAGTTATACAGTTTATTTAAAATATACCGGCATGGTTTATTCACAAAAGGTAGCTTACCAATAATTTTGCCAAAAAGATGATATATTCTGGAAAAAATATTCAATTTCTTATTTAAAAATAATGAACTATTATAAATAATACCCTTTGCATCCAACCAAGAATAAAAATTTATAACCTGAAAACCAATTTTCTTTAAATAAACAAGCCTAGGATTTAATTCCAATTCTTCGTTACTAATAATAATGATCAAACATTTCTCTTTTTTATCAAGAAAGTCTTTATATAAAATAGCAGTTAAGTGATCAAGATCGTTATTACTTCTTGCTAAAAATATTGATATATCTTTCATATATTGTCTATATTAAATTTAATCTCAGCCATTTTCCAATCTTGTAAATTGTCAATATCTTGTGCTTGCATTTCTGAAATTTCAATATGCCTTGTTTTATCTAATATCTTACCGGTTTGCAAAAAATTATTTACCCTAAAAAAATAAAATTGACCCGGATCATAATATCTATCCTCCAAATCCTGTGATCTTTTGTTAAACATAGCCGGATTAGCCGGTTCGATAAAATCATCATTACCAAGCCTCAAACTCCGCTCTATTGGATTGCCATATTTTACAAGTGGCATGACGGTATTACACAATTCATCATTTATCAAAATATTATAAGCATTAAATAATATATCTTTTGTTGTAAATGGATTTGCTGGATATATACAGCAACAATTATCAAAACTATCACCACGTTTTGTATATTCCTGTAAAACTTCCAATAATACATCACTAGTAGTAGCAAAATCATCAGAATTTTTCTCTGAACGCATGAATGGGACTTTTGCACCAAACTGTTTAGCAACCTCCGCAATCTCTTCATTATCAGTTGAAACCATAATCTCGTCAAACACTCCGGACTGTAGTAGGGCATTAATTGGATAATAAATAATTGGCTTATCAAAAAAGTCTTTAATGTTTTTACCAGGTATTCTCCTAGATCCACCCCTTGCTGTTATGATTGCAATATTTCTCATTGTTTATTTTTATAAAACTTGCTTTAAAAAATCCAATACCACCATATCATCAAGCATTTCATTTTCACCACTGCTATATTCAAAAACCTTAGCTTTTTTATTTCCATAATGCTCACTGTTTATAGTTGCAACGTTTGGCAATACAATATAATACTTATCATTTTCAATTGCATTGCGAGACTCTTCAGTCGTCATAAGTGTTTCATGAATTTTTTCACCGGGTCTTATGCCAACAATTTCCTGCTCTAATTCGGGTGCCATAATCTTTGCCAACTGCGTTATTTTGATAGATGGAATTTTCTTAATAAAAAGCTCACCGCCAATACTTTGCTCTATGCAATCAAGCACCATATCAACAGAATCTGCCAAAGTTAACCAGAATCTTGTCATATCTTCATGTGTAATGGGAATTTTTTTAGCACCACTTTTAATTAATTTATCAAAAAATGGAATAACCGAACCACGCGACGCAGCAACATTTCCATATCTTACAACAGAAAACGTAGTTTGCCCATCTCCAACATACGCAGAACCGGACAAAAATAATCTATCAGAACATAACTTCGTAGCACCATATAAATTAACAGGTGCACAGGCTTTGTCGGTACTCAACGCCACAACCTTTCTAACGTTATTAGCAATTGCGGCCAAAACAATATTTTGCGCACCCAAAACATTGGTTTTTATACACTCAAAAGGATTATACTCAGCTGCAACAATTTGCTTCATAGCGGCAGCATGAACAATAATATCAACGCCTTTACATGCCATCTTCATTCTTTCTACATCTCTAATATCCCCTATAAAAAAACGAATTTTATCCTTATTAGCTATAATAATAGGATCTTGCTGCATAATAAATTGCTTATACTCATCACGAGAATATATAATCAATTTCTTAACTTTCGGATATTCCGTAAGAATCTTATTTATAAATGCATTACCGAAACTTCCCGTTCCACCTGTTATTAATATAACTTTATTGTCGACAAAATTTATCATTATTTTCTTGATAATTAAAATGCGTTGACTATCTATAGCAGATTTTATAATAATCAAGAAAAATGAATATACTTTTTGATTATCTCGGATTCGTAGACAAAGAACATTGTTTGTATATGATACGCTCCGGATTTAATGTCAATAATCTCATTGGCGGACTAATTCATCATATTAGCACAAAACAACCATTAAAAATTAAAATGTTGTGTTATGAGTATTTAAAATCAGAGATAGGTAATAAGAAATTATTTCCAAGTAATGTGGATTGTGAATTTGTGTTTGTCAAAAACAGCGATATCAGTAAATATTTTGATAATTGGCACAACTATTGGATTGGATTGGAAAATATCAACGATACAAACATAGAACAATATAAAGCCTTTTATCTCGAAATGATAGGGCATTTTAAACCAGATATTGGCTTTGTAATGGGAAACACTTTGACATTTAAAAAAATAACCAATCTTCCAACTTTTAGTTACGATCAATGTTTTTTGGATCGCTTTCCTTTCTCGGCAACATTATTTTGCATGCGAAACAATAATCATTCTTTTTATAATCACTATGGGGATTTATCTCAGTTAAAAAAAGTACCAATTGAACACTTTGATCTACAGTGGCTAGACGATATAAGGAATGGCTATGCTAATTTATTCCACAAAATAAATCCATTTACGAATTATATACAGTCCCTAAGAAAAAAATTCAAGAAAATAATATTACTACCCCTGAGCTTAACCCATGGCGACAAAGCATACCAAGAAGACCAAGTCAGCGTTGCCTGGAAAAATTTATTACATATACCATCTGACATCGGGGTTATCGTAACGCTACATCCAATGCTAACAAAATCCAGTAAAAAAGAGATAGAGTGGCTAAAAACACTTCATCCAAATGTTATTTTTGAACAAAATATCAACAAAATTAACTTTAGCTCACAATACTTGCTACACTTAGTAGATGGTATAATTGCAAATGGATCTTCATTGGCCCTACAAGCCATTTTTTTTCAAAAACCATTATTCTGTGTTGTAAAAAATTTTATCTTACCAGAAAACGTTTATTATAGCAACCTCAACGACATGCATAACATTATTGACAATCATAACAACTCCAATATCTTCTTAGAAACGGATAAAATATGCTATCATTTGCTAACGAGAGTTGCAATTCCCGCATGTAGATATATGACATACAAAGGGTATCAGGATATCCACACCTCTAGCGATAAAATATATGATATATTTATTGGCAATTACGATCCCACCAATATAGTATACCCTAGCGCTACATTAATCAATACAGAAAAATTAAAACAATATTATCGCTATGATATTAAATTGAAATTGAAATATGCCTTTGTTTTAAAGCGTATAGCAAAAAGTAAATTCTTGTCCAATAAAATCATACCTGCCCTTAGATTGTATTTTTACTCACTAAAATTACTTTCTATTCCAAAAAAAATATTTTATAAAATATGATACCCTACTCAAAACAATACATAGATCAAAGTGATGTTAATGCAGTTATTGATACATTAAAATCCGACTATCTCACCTGCGGTCCAAAAGTTCCAGAATTTGAAAAAGCGTTAGCGGGCTTTTGTGGAGCAAAATATGTTTTGGCAATGAACTCTGCAACGTCAGCCCTACACTTGGCCTGCCTTGCCCTCGGCGTTGGAAGTCGTGATGTGGTTTGGACAAGCCCAAACAGCTTTGTGGCCTCAAGTAACTGCGCTTTATATTGTGATGCAAATGTCGATTTTGTCGATATTGACCCAGAAACGTTTAATATGTGTCCAAAAAAACTAGAGGAAAAACTAGAGGAATATAAAAAATTAGGTAAAAAATTACCAAAAGTTGTAATACCAGTACATTTTGCCGGCCTTTCTTGTGATATGAAAACAATCAAAGCTTTGGCTGATAAATATAATTTTTATATAATAGAAGATGCATCACACGCTCTTGGTGGCGAATATAACAATAAGAAGATTGGCTCTTGCGAATTCTCAGATATTGCAATTTTTAGTTTTCATCCTGTAAAAATGATAACAACCGGAGAAGGCGGAGCTACTTGTACCAATAACCTAGCATTGCATCAAAAAATGGAATTGCTACGATCGCATGGAATTGTTCGCTCAAAAGAACAAATGCATGATTTTCACGGAGATTGGTATTACGAACAACAATACTTAGGATACAACTATAGACTTACTGAAATTCAAGCCGCTTTGGGTATTTCACAGCTAGCGAAACTAAATGAATTCACGACAAATCGCAATGAATTGGCTACCTATTATGATAATATTTTTGATAAAACTGAAATAATGCACCAAAGATTCGACAAACAAAAACAGCTGTCAAGTTATCATCTGTATGCTATTCAAATCGATCAAAATAAACGCAAAGAAATCTTTGACCGCTTTCGTAAAAATAATATATACGTGCAAATACATTATATTCCTATATATTTACAGCCATATTATCAAAAGCTTGGCTTCCTTAAGGGCCTTTGCCCAAATGCCGAAAAATATTACGCCCAAACATTATCGTTACCGTTATATTACGGATTAAAGCCAAGTGAGCAAGATGTGGTTATTGAGTTATTGAAAAACTTATAATCTTTGAATCATTTATTCGGTTATTTTGTGAGAAGGTTAATTCAGGCTAAATAAAGCCATCTATGTTCATGCCAAGAATCTTATTAGCGTGATTAAATGCATTACAATCAATTACCGATACAACAAAACTTCTTGACAATAAAGAAATATTGCCTACCATTCTTGGTTATTATATAAAAAAATGGAAGCCCTAAATGAAGATTTACGTAGTTTAATAAAAAAAATAGTAAGCGAAAAATCACCGCTAAATAATGATACCTATAGAAGTATTAAATTTTATGATTCTTTAAAGATTGATGACGATAAAAATATGCAAAATGAAATAAATAAAATTCTAAATAGTAAGTTTATACTGGAAGCCAAGGATTTTGATAAACTAACCAAAGAAAATCTTTCAAAAATAATGCAAGTCAATAACAAGGCTATAACGGATATGTTATATGACAATAAAACAGCAGTCGTAAATAATGCAATAAAAAAATACCTAGATGGCGAGACGAAATTAACCAATGATAGCCTAAAGAATGACGATATCAAAAATGCCTGTGAAAAAGCCGTAAGAAGCGCGGTCGAAGAGACACTTTCAAGGTTTGATGAACAGAAAGAAAATGCTACAAGCCTTACAAAGAAAAGTCTTGAGCTAATCATGACACCATACAGCATAGAATATCCATATAGCGCAAGAAAAGATAGCAAAAACAAAAAGATAATCGACAAATTCGACATCAATAATAAAAACACATGGAATCTCAAAAAACCAAATATTTTCCAAAGAATCTATGCTACGGTAATCAATGCATTTAAAGCACTATTTGCTTCTGATAAAAAGAAAAGTGAGAAAATTAATACCATCACACCGGATACAAAGTCCAATGTTGAAAAAAAAGATACACAGCAAAAAAGCCAAAATAAAGATATACAATCTGCCGCATACAATAATATATATGTTAATAACAAACAAGGGCCTGAAGTTCAGACAAAAGAAAATAGCTTTGAAGCCAAAGAAAGGAAAAAGGGGAATCAAAAAAGAATGAACGGATTATACAATATGTAATCATGGGTAAATCAATTATCTTTTTATAGGCTAGCATAAAATGCTTCAGAAAAAAGCTATAGTGAAATATACAAATTTTTCTTTTTCACTTTACTTTTATATATTCATAGACACGATTTAAAATCGTTAAATTCCTGCGATGCTTGATGATACTCTTGCAGTTATTATGATTGGTGGTTCCGGAGCAAGACTTTGGCCCTTATCACGTGAAAACTTTCCAAAACAATTTTTAGATTTAACAAACTCGGGATTAACACTTTTTCAGCAATCACTTTTACGCGCAAGAAAAATCGGAAAAGTCCTTTTAATTGGAAATTATAACCATAGATTTATAATGCTTGAACAAATAAGGCTTCTTGGATTTGAGGATGAAATTGAAAAAAATATAACAATTATATTTGAACCATGCGGTAAAAATACTATGCCCGTTGCAATTATTTCTGCTTTGTTTTCCAAAAAACATAATTTTAACAAAATTATTTTACTGCCAAGTGATCATCTGATTAAAAACGAAGACATATTCTTTTCATCTGTAAGCAATGCATATAACTTTTTAAATTTAAACGATGGCATCGTAACCCTTGGATTAACCCCAATATTTCCAAATATCGGCTACGGATATATCAAAAAATCAGATGTCCACATTGCCTTTGATGTATTTAAAATTGAGAAATTTACAGAAAAACCTAATGAAAAAACCGCAATTGAATATATAAAAACCGGACAATATCTTTGGAATTCTGGGATTTTTATTTTTAATGCAGAGTTTGCATTAAATGAAAGTAAAAATTTGAGCTATGAAGTATATGAACAAACAAAGCTTGCATATGAAAACATTGAAATTAAAAATGACTTTTCTGTTTTAAATGAAGAAATATTTTCAAAAATTAATCCAAATTCAATTGATTATTGCCTACTTGAAAAAACAAATAATGCTTTTGTAATTGAAGCTAAAAACCTGGACTGGAATGACTTAGGATCTTTTGATGAACTTGATAGAATTGGAAAAAAAGATGAAAATGGCAATATTTTAAGCGACAATGTTCATAAAAATAACGTTAAAAATTGCCATATTATAAACAAAACAGAAAAACCTTTGGTATTATCAAATCTTGATAACTTACTCGTCGTCGCAATGAAAGACGCAATTATGATTGAGAAAAAAGGAGAACGTCAAAATATTAAAAAGTTGATCGACAGCTTGAAAGAAAAGTCAATCCCACAAGCAACCAATCAAGTTTTTGATCACAGACCATGGGGAAGCTATGAAAATATCCTAGAAAAAGATAACTTTAAAATCAAGATCATAAAAATAAAACCAAAAAGTGAACTGTCTTATCAGCTACACAAAAAAAGAAGTGAACATTGGGTAATAATCTCAGGTACTGCATTTGTCACTCTTAACGACAAAGAAATAGAACTGCGAAAAGATGAATCGATCTATATTCCAAAAAACGCAAAACATAAAATATCAAACAAAAGCAAGACGGAGAGCATAATTTTTATCGAAGTCCAGTGCGGATCTTACTTCGGCGAAGATGATATTATAAGACTTGATGATAAATACGGAAGAAATTAAAGATAAAACTTTCAATATTTTTATCAGCTATCTTTATGCTCTTGACAAATAAATATTTCTGTTTACTATTTATGGTTAATTTATAAAGCTATGCAACAAAAAGAACAAATACAAAAACAACCTGGCGAACTTTCAACGATAGATACAATAATCAGAGCATGCATGGAAAACGTTCTATATCTAGATGGTGACGAAGAAAGAATATCAGAGATATTAAAAAAAGATCCTGATAATTTTTATGCGAAAACGAGGGCTTATTTAATGAAAAAAGATAAAGAAAGCACAAATAAAACAGCTAAAAATATTATTGAATTTCATCACGATGAAGGAAGAGAGGTATCATATGAAGTGATAGAAAATATAAAAAAACTGACATCTCAAAACCTCAAATCATGGAATAAGATCAATAACGCTCTTCGTATTCCACTGGCGAAAGAATTTGGCATAATAACAGCAGATGATAATGCTTTAAATGACGATGAAGAAGTATTATTACGTGATATGCTCATTACAAAGCTTATGAAAGATTGCAAAAAAGATATAAAATCTATGGTTGAGCGTTTTATTGCAATGGATCGTGCTAAAAATAATAAAAAATTTTTAACCGCTAAAGATACCATTGATATCCTTGGCACAGAACAATATGAGAATAGATTGTCCAGCTTTGAACGCTTCATTACAAAAACTCTATTTAGCGTACATAAGCCTGGCTATACGTCAAATGAATTTTATAGCTTATACGATGATATAAAAGAATCTCTCAAGCGTGGTTTTACAACACTAGCAGATAGTGAGCGTACTGCTTATCATAGCTCTAAACGGGATACAGATAACATAGTATATCAGAATACTGGCATTACTAAAGAAGAGTTCGATAAAGTATACAGCAGAATCAAGAAAACAGACCTAACAAAGCTTACTCCAACAAATGCAATAGGTATTTCTGAGAACAAAAGTATCTTCTCAAGACTTTTCTCTGACAAAAAAGACAAGAAATTTGAAGTTCC